>JALSKR010000291.1 GCA_026988735.1 Sulfurimonas sp. | reverse complement strand
CAGTAAGATTAGCCGCCATAATCATCCAGATAACCTCTTTTACATGTACCAGATTATATATATGCATCGCATATTCATCTATTACATTGCCACTTGCATCAACAGCAGCTGCACGAAAACCAAGTCCTACCGCCATAATTACCGCTGTAATTATAAGTATAACAACAAAAGGTAAAACAATCATAAAGAGTCTGTTAAGCGATTGTGAAATTCGCTCGAGTCTGTGCAGTGGTGATTCAATTTGTATAAACGAAGGATGCGCTGCAAATTTCATAGCAATCATCCCTCCAACCCACACAACAGCCGAGATTACATGTAAAAAGACTATCTGTGTTCTGTAATCTGCAAAAAGTTCTATCATAAAATCTTTCATTAACCCAGTACCTCTGTAATAAATTTCAGTGCTGCCTCTTTTGCCTCTGGCAGTTTTGAAGCATCTTTTCCACCGGCTTGGGCAAAATCAGGACGACCGCCACCGCCACCGCCTAAGATAGGTGCAATCTTTTTAATCCAGTCACCCGCTTTAGCCTCACATCCTTTGACACCTGCGGCTATAAGGACTTTATCACCTTTGACTTGAAAAAGCATTGCACAGAGTTTCTCATTTTGATTTTTCAGCTCGTCTATTTTTTCTTTTATATCGCCATTTGGCAATTCATCTATAACTACCGACACACCGTTTATTTCATCTGCTTTAATTTCAACTTTTGCAGCTTCGTGTGCCTCTTTAAGTTCATCTTTTAATGTTGTAATATTTGATTTGAGTCTGTTAATTCCAGCAAGCAGGTCAATATTTTTCACTTCACTCTGAGCCTCTTTTAAAAGTGCTCTCTGCTCACAGAAATATTTATACGCAGCATTGCCGCAAACTGCTTCTATACGTCGTACACCCGCGCTCACGCCACTCTCTTTTGTGATGATAAAAGAGCCTATATTTGCAGTATTGTCTACATGTACCCCACCGCAAAACTCTACAGAAGCATCTGCAAAACTCACAACACGAACCTCATCACCGTACTTTTCACCAAACTGGCTTTTTGCACCTGATTTTTTTGCTTCTTCTATCGGCAGAACTTCTGTTTTTGCCGGTAATGCACGCATAATATCATTGTTAACACGCTCTTCGATTACATGTAACTCTTCTTCAGTGAGTGCTTTTGGATGAGAAAAATCAAAACGCAAACGTGTCGCTTCGACTAATGAACCTGCCTGAGAGATATGTTCACCCAATACATTTGAAAGAACAGCATGCAGTAAATGCGTTGCTGAGTGATGCTTTGTGATTTCATTACGGCTCACATCTACAATTGCATCTACGTTTGTATTTTCTTTGATATATGATGTCACTTCGATTTGTGACATATTTAAACCAAAAAATTTCTTTGTATCAACTACTTTTGCGCGGCACTTGAGTACACCAATATCACCGCATTGTCCGCCACTCTCGGCATAAAAAGGTGTTTTATCTAAAAGAACCCAGCCCTTTTGCCCCAAATCAAGACGCTCTACTCTTTGAAAGTTTTCATCAAGGAGTGCCAAAACTTTTGAAACACTTTGCATTGTTTCATAGCCGATAAACTCATTTTCACCAAACTCTTCAAGCAGTGCTTTAAAATCGCCGCTTACAGCATCATCTCCACTTCCCTTCCAGGCAGCTTTGGCACGTTTTCTCTGTTCATCCATTAAACTTTCAAATTTTGCAGTATCAAGAGAAAGCCCTTTTTCACGTAGCATATCCTCTGTCAAATCAAGCGGAAAGCCGTAGGTATCATAGAGTTTAAAAGCCACTTCTCCGGAAAATACTTTATCAGTGTTTTGCAGTTGCATATTAAAAAGTGCTATACCTGATTCTATGGTTTTGAAAAATCGTGCCTCTTCAAGTTCTATCTGCTCTTTGACAACCTCTGCTTTTTTCTGAAGATATTCATACTCGCCACCCATAATATCTACGAGTATATCTACAAGTTTGTGCATAAACGGCTCACGAAACCCAAGAAGGTATCCATGACGTACTGCACGACGCAGGATTCTGCGAAGCACATAACCACGACCCTCATTAGAAAAGTTTACCCCCTGAGAAAGTAAAAACACTGCGGTTCTAATATGATCGGCAATAACACGGTACGAAGCACCCGTAGCATATACATACTCTTTGCCTATCAAATCTTCAACTTTTCGGATAATCGGCATAAACAAAGAAGAACCATAGTTAGAGAGTGCACCCTCTTTAATAGCTACAACACGTTCAAGTCCCATTCCCGTATCTATAGACGGATGTGCAAGAGGGATTCGCTCTCCCCCTTTTTCTTTAACTTCATACTGCATAAACACAAGATTCCAGATTTCCAAAAATCTGTCGCCTTCGCCACCCATATAATCCTCTGGGCCTGTAAAATGTTCCGCTCCCTGATCATAAAAGATTTCAGAACAGGGTCCGCAAGGTCCTGTATCACCCATTGACCAAAAGTTGTCTTTATCGCCCAAACGCATAATACGTTCTGGCGCAATATGCTTTTTCCAAATCTCCTCAGCCTCATCATCGCTTTCATGTACTGTCACCCAGAGTTTATCTTTGTCTAAATGCAATACTTCTGTAATAAACTCCCAGGCATAGGCAATAGCCTCTTCTTTAAAGTAATCTCCAAAGCTAAAATTACCAAGCATCTCAAAAAAAGTATGATGGCGTGCAGTATGCCCGACATTTTCAAGGTCATTGTGTTTTCCACCCGCACGGATACAAGTCTGGCAGGATGTTGCACGAGGATTTGCAGGACGAGGAACCTCACCTGTAAAAATCGACTTAAAAGGCACCATGCCTGCGTTGTTAAAAAGCAGAGTTGCATCTTCAGGCACCAAAGGCGCTGAGGGAACTCTTGTATGTTGTTTTGATTCAAAAAATTTTAAATACTCTTCTCTAATATCCATGGTTGTTTCTCTTTTATAAAATTACGCGATTATATCCAAAAGGAGCTAAATTTTTTGAATTTATTCTTTTTTTTCTTGAAGTTGAACAAATTTTTTAAAATTAATGTGGCTATCAACTATAATAAATTATAATATTTTTCAATTTAATCAACGGAAAGAAAATGAAACAAATAGTAGTCGCAGGCTTAGCAACAATGCTGATGGGAGCAAATCTTTTTGCTGATAAAGTAAGTACATATGAATATGCTGCATTTAAAAATGCAAACGATGTCAAAACGGCACTCACAACAAACGGTTTACAGGTTGTTGGAGAATACGACGCAATGCAAAACCCCGACTATCATGTTATAGCATATACATGTCCTACATTGACAAAAGATGCTTCGCAAAAAGAGAGAGCCTTTGCCGGTGTGCAAAAAGTACTCGTAAACAGCAAAGACAAAGAACTTGTTCTTACAAATCCGCAATATTTTCTGCATGCTTTTATGCAGGATAATTTTCAAGCAGAAGATGCAAAAAAAGTAAACAGCAAGCTTGCAAATGCTTTTGGAACACTCAAAAATTCAGAAGATGCTCTTGATGATGACGATATTGCAGGGTATCACTTTATGATGGCTATGCCTTATTATGAGGATATGATAGAAGTTGCAAAAGGGGATAATTTAAAAGAAAAATTAGAAAAAAATGCAGCGAAAAATATTGTTTTTACATTAGAAGCCGGAGAGGCAACACTTTACGGAATTGCAATGCCGACTGAAAAAGGCGAAAAATATTATGTATCTGAAATAAAAGGAGAAAAGCACAGTGCATTTTTACCATATATGGTAATGGTTACAGGTGATACAGCAAAAATTTTACACCCGAAATATTATTTAGCGATTGCATTTCCAAATCTCAGTATGGGCGAGTTTATGTCAATTTCAGGAACACCTGGAGATATTGAAGAGTACTTTACATCTTTATTTAAGTAATTGCCATTGAAACTGACCTTCTTAGGCACAAGTGCGGGCAAGCCGACAAAAGAGAGAAATGTTACAGCTCTCGCACTTGAATGTGACCAGGACAACAAATGGTATCTTTTTGACTGTGGAGAAGCTACGCAGCATCAGATACTCAGAACTTCTCTTAGCGTCGGCAAACTCTGTACAGTCTTCATCACCCATCTGCATGGTGACCACTACTACGGACTGCCGGGACTGCTCTCTTCAAAAACACTCGATAAAGCACTCTCCCCGCTTACAGTTTACGGACCAAAAGGCATAAAAAACTTCATAGAGTGTGTCATGGATATTTCCAAAGAACATCTGGGGTATGCACTAAAAATAGTTGAAATTGAAGCAAACCAAGTATTAGACTTTGACAAATTTTCATTGCAAGTACTCCCACTTGTTCATTCAGTAGAGAGTTTTGCCTATTTTATACAGGAGTATGACATCACGAATAAACTTGATGAAGAGAAGTTACGCCTAGAGGGGTTGGAACCTTCACCTCTTTATGGAGAGCTTAAACGCGGAAACAACATTGTGCATAAAGGAAAAGAGTTTGTCTCAAATAACTATATGCTCGCACCCATTGTGGGCAGAAAACTCATAATAGCCGGAGACAACAGTGAGCCGGATATCTTAGGTGCACATCTCGACAATCTTGATCTGTTAGTGCATGAAAGTACCTATACACAGGAAGTTTATAACGCTCTGCCTACAAAATTTTTACATACAACTGCAAAGAATCTCGGTGAAGTGACCCAAAAACACCATGTCAAAAATCTTATAGCAACACACATCAGCGCACGATATGCCCAAGGCAGTCGCTATGATGCACAAATGGTTTGTGAGGAGATAAAGCTCTCTTACAATGGCAGATGTTTTGTTGCCAATGATTTTGATGTTTTTTACCTTTGGCGCAATGGAGTGCTTGAAAAATTATAATTTTTCTTCTCTGTATTATGCGAAAAAAAGCTCTCTGTTTGCGTCAAAATTTTCAACAAGAGTGTTAAAACAACTTCCAAGTTCGCGGATTGTTTCCATATTTGGTTCTATATAAATTTTATTTGATTTTTTTTCCATAGTGATAATACCCGCTTCCCTAAGCTCTTTGAGATGTTTGGAGATTGTAGGCAGAGAAAAGTCAAAATGCTCGGCAATCGTGCTCACACAGGTTGCATGTGCACTGACTTTGACATTCGGGTCTTTTTTGTCAAGCGAACAGGTATACCCACCGGTAAAAACATTTTTAAAAATCAAAAAACGCGTTTCATTCCCCAGTGCCTTGAATATTTTGATTTTTTGCTGCATATCTAGCATGAGTGTCCTTGACATTTTAATTATAAAATTATACCATACTCTCATCTATTTAGTTAAATGCCTAATTAAGCATTTAGTTATTAGGTTATTTCAAAACAAAGGAAGAGCAATGAACCCAAATTATGCAATAAAGAAAGTTTAAACCAATAAAAAGTACTATAGAGCCGAGATAAAAGAGAGCTGATAAGGAGTCACCAAATGGGTGAACTAAAAATTCAATATTCAGATAAAAAAGTT
>JALSKR010000290.1 GCA_026988735.1 Sulfurimonas sp. | reverse complement strand
AGAAAAGCACTTCGTAAAGGTAGGGAAACAAAACTTTCAAAACCGCTTTATGAACCTTTGGACGTTGATGCAACATTTCAAAAAATGGAATGGGTGAATCCGGAATATGACAAATATTATGATTTATGTGAGGGTGTGAGTTTTGTGTATCGCAATGCAGGACATATTTTAGGTTCAGCATTTATCGAGCTTAGTTATATGGACAAGAGTGATTCACATACCATAGTTTTTTCAGGCGATATTGGAAACGATAATGGCTTAGTAATGCCAAATTTAGACAAATGCGATAATTCGCAGTCTTTATATATTGAAACGACTTATGGAAATAGGGAACATCAACCTATTGATTTGACGATTAAAGAATTTAAAGATGTTATTGTTGAAACTTTGAATAACCACGGTAATGTACTCATTCCATCTTTTGCAGTAGAGAGAACGCAAGAATTACTATGTCTTTTAAGAGATATGCATGCAACAGGAGAACTGCCAAAATGTAAAGTATTCTTAGATTCTCCTATGGCAACAAAGGCGACGGCAGTGTATAGAAGTTATGAAGAAGAGCTTACTAAAAAGTGTCAAGACAATGTAGCAGAAGATGGTACTGTCTTTAATTTTGACTCACTTATTTACACACAAACACCAGCGGCTTCTAAAGGTATAAATGATATAAAAAGTCGGGCTATTATCATTGCCGGTTCAGGTATGTGTAACGGAGGAAGAATTACACACCACTTTAAACACCGAATCTGGGATAAACGCAATGCCGTAATTTTTGTAGGATTTCAAGCGGAGGGGACATTAGGACGGGAGATTGTTGAAGGTGCAAAATGGATAAATATTTTTGGTGAAGATATTATAGTAAAATCTTCCATACATACAATAAACGGCTTTTCTGCTCATGCAGATCAAGATGGACTTTTAGAATGGATTTCAAAGATAGAAAATTTGAAAAAAGTATTTTTAGTACATGGTGAAGAAGAATCGCAAAAAGTATTTAAAGGTGTTTTACAACAAAAATTAAACCTTGATGCGCATATAGTTGCATTTAAAGAAAAAATAGTCCTTTAATAAGGGACTATTTTTAATGTGCTCACCTATAGTTATAGTTTGACATTTTTTAGACGCAAGGCATTTGTAATGACGGAAACAGAACTAAAACTCATGGCTGTCGCTGCAATGATAGGGGAAAGCACAATCCCGAAATATGGGTAAAGTACCCCAGCTGCAATCGGAACACCGACACTATTGTAAACAAAAGCAAAAAAGAGATTTTGTCTGATATTTTTCATAGTGGCACGAGAAAGCTTGAGTATTTTTACAATGCCAAGTAAATCACCTTTTATGAGTGTTACCCCAGCACTTTCAATAGCTACATCTGTTCCTGTTCCCATAGCAATACCAACATGAGCCTGTGCGAGTGCGGGCGCATCATTGATACCGTCTCCAGCCATAGCTACAAGTGCTCCTTCACTTTGCAACTCTATAATAACATCAGCTTTGCCATCAGGTAAAACATTGGCATATACTTTTGATATACCGAGTTTTTTAGCTACTGCATTGGCTGTAAATTCATTGTCTCCACTAAGCATAACAACTGTTATACCTTCATCCTTTAATGTCTGCACAGCCTCAATAGAGGTCTCTTTTATAGGGTCTTCGATGGCTAAAAGTGCACAATATTTATTGTCTATAGCCATAAATATAATACCTTTTGCGTCATTACGCATTGCATCTGCTATCTGTTTTACTTCTTGAATGGAGATACCTTGTTCTTGTAAAAAATTGTCACTGCCTAAAAGTATCTTTTTATCGTCAATTTGTGCGATAACTCCTTTGCCTGGAATAGCTTCAAAGTTGTCTACATTGATAAGAGCAATGTTAGATTCTTTAGCATATTCTATAACAGATTGTGCGAGAGGATGCTCACTTGCTCGCTCGAGAGAAGCAGCATATTTTATAAGTTCATCCTCATCATAGCCTTTGGCTGTAAGAAAGTCAGTTACTTTTGGCTTTCCTTCTGTGAGTGTTCCTGTCTTGTCCACAACTAAGGTATCTATTTTTTCCATAGTTTCTAAAGTTTTTGCATCTTTAACGAGTATACCTGAGAGTGCTGCACGACCTGTACCTACCATGATAGAAATAGGTGTAGCAAGTCCCAAAGCACACGGGCAAGCAATAATTAAAACAGAAACTGCTGCAACAATTGCATAAGCGAGATGTGGTGTCGGTCCCCAAACATACCAGCCCACAAAAGCAAGAACAGCGGAAATAACAACAGCAGGCACGAAATAGCCTGAAACAGTATCGGCAAGTTGTTGAATAGGTGCACGGGAGCGTTGGGCTTGTGCCACCATTTGAACAATTTGGGCTAACATAGTATCTGAACCTACTTTTGTAGCTTTCATAACAAGTGTACCGTTTTTGTTGATTGTTGCCCCGATTAGTGAGTCCCCTTGCGTTTTTTGTACAAGTACAGGTTCTCCTGTTATCATAGACTCGTCAATATTACTTTGTCCTTCAAGTACAACTCCATCAACAGGAATTTTCTCTCCCGGTTTTACTCTGAGCTTATCTCCCGTATGGACAAGTTCAAGATTTATATCTTCTTCATTGCCTTCGTCATCTACAATTCTATGTGCCTGTTTTGGGGCAAGATTTAGCAGAGTTTTTATGGCTGTATTTGTTTTGCTCCTTGCTCGAAGTTCAAGAACCTGTCCTAAAAGAACAAGCGCGGTAATAACGGCTGCCGCTTCAAAATAAACATGTACGACGCCCTCTTTTGTCTGCATGAGTGGTGGAAAAATTTCAGGTAAAAAGAGGGCAATTAGGCTGTAAATATAAGCAGCACCCACACCCATGGAAATGAGGGTAAACATATTTAAATTCCATGTTTTTACAGACTGATATCCTTTGACATAAAAAGGCCAACCACCCCAAAGTACAACTGGAGATGCAAGAAAAAATTCAATCCACTGCACTAGTTGAGCACTGAGCCACGATGGGATATATTGTGGTGTAATGTCATTAACCATAGCGAGTGTAAAAAGAGGAATGGACAAGGCTGTGCTTATCCAAAAACGACGACTCATATCATCTAGCTCTTCATTTTTTTCTTCCGCTTGTACTGTTATAGGTTCAAGATGCATGCCACATTTTGGACAATTTCCCGGTTCATCTCGGATGATTTCTGGGTGCATTGGACAGGTGTATTGTGTTTTAATTGTTGGGAGAGCTTCAACCTCTTTTTCTAAAGTCATTCCACATTTAGGGCAATTCCCCGGATGATTTTGATGAATCTCAGGGTGCATAGGACAGGTATAAAAGACATTGCCTATTTCACAAGAATCATCAACGCAGTATATATTTTCTTCTTCAGTTTTTTTTTCACTCATAATACACCTCCAAATCAGTGTTTTAGTTGTTCTTTTTTTCGTTTATACTCTTCTTCGCCTATCTCACCATTTGCATATTTTCTATCTAAAATATCTTGTACTGATTCTTTATCGTTATTGTTATTACTGTTAATAAAATAAACAAGTGCAAAAATAAAAAGCAATGGGATAATCCATCCAAATCCCATACCAAAGCCCCAACCATTCATACCATTTTCAAACATTATAGACTCCTTAAAAAGCGTTCATAAGAGCGCGTAAATTATTGAAAATTTTACTCATATGCTCTCTAAAATCATCATCTACATCTACTGCATTGAGTATGTCCTCTATGCCAATTGTTGCTAAAACAGTTGATCCATTTTGTTCGTAAACAGATATTCTGCAAGGAAGATACACAGAAATATCAGCAATGGCATTGAGTGCCATATTTGCAGCAGGAGGATTACAAATTTCAAAAACTGTGATTTGTGTTTTAAGTTCAAAACCTTTGTTGTGTAGTATCTTTTGAAAATCATAAGAACCTAAGATACCAAAACCTAAAGATTTTGCTTTTGCTTCCATTTGTGCTTTTACTGTTTCTATTGGATATGTTGTTTGTGTTTTATAAATCATCTTTTATCCTTTTATGTTTTATTTTATAAAATTATAGTAAGAGTTTGTGGGAAGTTTGTGGGGGGAGGGTACAATGCCATTAAGTTAAGCAGCTTTTTTGGAACCGGTACTTTAGTGCCGGCTGTTGCAATACTCTTGCCACTCTCAGCCGGCACTGAAGTACCGGTTCCGAGAAAGCATCAATTTTCTTAACTTAATGGCATGGGGGGGGAGGATAAAGAGAGGAGTGCTAGAAATTATTCCTAGCACTCTTGATAAGTATTAAAATACTGTACGAAAGGTTAAATAGACTTCATTTCTTTTGAGGCTATTTTCATTTATTACATAATTCAGTTGGCATTGTACATTCTCTTTATAAAAATATTTTATTGCAAAAAGATTTGCATTATCGCTTGAATTTGTATTTTGTCCATTATTTGCAACCCTATATCCTGCTGAAAACATAAGGACATGTGCTATTGGAGCAACTTCACCTACTACTGTAGCTGCCGTAACATTATTTGGAGTTTGGGCAAAAATAGTACCCTGTTTTGCATTAGCATAGGTAATGAAAAGACTTGTAGGTACGGTTTGCACCTCACCCATCGCTTGAAAATTGAGAGCGAATTGGTTTGTCTTGTCTTCTATTTTTGGTAAAGAGCTGTTTGCATCATCTCTTGAAGCAGTTCCCCACCATAATTGTCCGCCTATACCAATGTCCCAATTCCCAACTTGCGGTGTATACGCGAGACTCGCATAGCTAGCCGGTGAGACACCTGAAACTGTTCCAACTGTCGGCACATAAGCAGAATAGACTCCATACCATAAATCACTTGCGATATAAAATCCGACACCTTCTGCTGGAGCTTCTGCACCGGCATTGTCTACGATGTACGATTGTGCTGAGGCTGCTGAAGCTGCTTGTAATGTTTGTCCATTTGCGATAGACCCTGTTGCTAAAGTATCATAAGATGCTGCTGGACCAAATTCGCTTGTACGATACAAAACAGTACCGAGTGTATAATCAGATACCTGATAAACTATAGGTAAAATAACTGTTGAGAGTTGAAATATTGGTGAGTTATTATCTTCTGCTTCATATCCGATTTCTGTAAAAATTCCAATATTATCGGCAACTCTACCAGCAATCATAAAACCTAAATCTTGTGGAAATTGAATCTCAGAAGATTTTGTAGGATCACTGCCTTTAACATAGCCCACTTTTACATTAAATGAAAGATTTAATGTATCTGTCAATGAAAGAAACTTCCCATTCTGATCATCAGAGATAGACTTTTGTGCTCCTACCATAGTAAATCCGCTTGCTTTAAAGCTTCTTCCAAAACGATTGAGTGCAGGAAAACCATTTTGTGAATGGCAAGCATTACATGAGATTCCCATTTGTCTCGCGAATGCCGGAATAGCATAAGCATTTGTTACAAAAGTGACGAGACTAATACCGAGTAAAAATAACATTTTTAACATAATATATAGCCATCAAATTTCATAAACAAACAAAAGGTAGAACAAGAATTGCTTAACAATGCGAAAAAGATGGATTGTAAAAATGTATGTAAAATATTCTTTTTCAGATTTAGAAATAACTGAAGTAAAA
>JALSKR010000289.1 GCA_026988735.1 Sulfurimonas sp. | reverse complement strand
GATCCACTTAAGTTGGGCTTCTTCGGAGGCTTCTTTTTATGCTATAGTTTGTTTTTTTTAAAATCCTCGTGCCAGTTTTCCAGTGGAACAGCTGAATGAGGCGTTATGCTACAAAAACACAGTTCACCTTCAAGTCAGATCTTGGTCAACTCTATTTCCCTCCTATGGTATAGTCATAATAATAAATATATGAATACGTTGCCATGAAGGAATATACAAACTAGATGATAAAAAAAGATAATTTTAAAGCTCTTCTAAAGGATTTAAAGTTCGAAGAAAAGAGTGATGTCTTTAGTAAAAACTTTAACAAGAACTCATATTCTCTAAAAGTTGACTTCAAAAAACAAGAACTACAATACCCAGAATCAGAAGGTTTCAAAATAAATGAACGTCAAACCTGTAATTTTAAACAGGCAGAGAACTTTGTTGTCTTTGAGTGTGTGCATAGGCTTCTTAGCCAAGGCTATCAGCCAAAACACATAGAGTTAGAACCCAAGTGGCAAGTAGGTCATGGTGCAAGCGGTGGAAGAGCCGATATACTCATAAAAGATAATGCTGGTAAAGCATTGTTAATTATTGAATGCAAAACAGCAGGTACAGAGTTTGATAATGCATGGAAAACCACCCAAGTTAAACCAACACAGCTTTTCTCTTATGTACAGCAAGAAAGAAGCACAAAATTTATAGCACTGTATGCTAGTGATTTTGTTGATGGTAAAGTCAAAGAAAACTATTTTTTAATCAATGTACACGATAATAAAAAGCTACTTGAAAATAACCCCAAGCTACAATCTTATAACGAAGCAAATACCGTTGATGAAATATATGCTGTTTGGCGAGATACCTACCAAAAAGAGTACGCAACACTCGGTCTTTTTGAAGACAACGAAGCCTACAAAATTGGCAAGAGTAAATATAGCTTAAAAGACTTAAAAACGGTTTCAAGCAAAGACATACAAGGCAAATATCATGAATTTGCCACTATCATGCGACAGCATAATGTTTCAGGTCGAGAAAATGCCTTTGACAAGCTAGTTAATCTATTTTTATGTAAAGTTGTTGATGAAACAAACAATATTGATGAGCTAAAGTTTTACTGGAAAGGTATCGCTTATGATGATCCGTTCTCCTTGCAAGACAGGTTAAATCATCTCTACAAAGTAGGTATGAAAAAATTCTTAGGTGAAGACATTACCTATATTAAAAACGAACAGATAGATGATGCTTTTTCAGTCTTTAAAGACAAACCAAATGAAACAAAAAGACAAATAGAAAAATTCTTTAAAGAGCTAAAGTTTTTCACCAACAATGATTTTGCCTTTGTCGATGTACACAACGAAGAGCTTTTCTACCAAAACTTTGACGTGTTACTGAAAATTGTCAAAATGTTGCAGGACATAAAATTAACGGGTGGGGAAGACAACCAATTTTTAGGGGATATGTTTGAAGGGTTTTTAGATCAAGGTATTAAGCAAAGTGAAGGGCAGTTTTTTACTCCCATGCCAATCGTTAAGTTTATTATTAGCTCACTCCCTATTGATAGCATTACAAAACCTAAAGCAATAGATTACGCTTGTGGTGCTGGGCATTTCCTAAATGAAGTTGCCAATAAATTACCAAAAAAACACCATGAAAATATTATTGGAATAGAAAAAGAATACAGGCTTTCAAAAGTAGCCAAAGTAAGCTCTTTCATGTATGGGCAAGACGATATAAAAATCATCTACCATGATGCACTGTCAAAGCCACCCGAAGTAAAAGAAAACGATTATTCTATTCTGGTTGCCAACCCGCCTTATAGTGTTAAAGGTTTTTTAGAGACCTTAACTGAAGAAGAAAGAAGTGCCTATGAGCTGATTGAATCAATAGAAGAAAAAAGCTACACCGCCAATAATGCGATTGAATGTTTTTTTATTGAGAGAGCTAAACAACTGCTTAAAAAAGATGGTGTTGCTGGTATTATTTTGCCAAGTTCCATACTCTCAAAAGGTGCATCATCTGCCATAAGTAAGAATAAAAATATCTATGTACAAACCAGAGAAATTTTACTTAAATATTTTGATATTATTGCCATCGCAGAATTTGGCAATGGCACATTTGGCAAAACAGGTACAAATACTGTCACACTCTTTTTAAGAAGAAAATCCAACAATCCAAACATGGCAGAGCATTTAAACAATATGGTTGTGTGCTGGTTCAATGGTGACTTTAGTACCAATAAACTTTTTACCGATGACGACTTATTAACCAACTATTGCAACCATATTGATATAGGGCTAGAAGAATATAAAGCACTATTAAGCAATCAGTACGAAGATAAGCTATTTGAAATAGAAATATTTGCAGAATACAAAGACGCTTTTAACAAACTGACTGAAACCAAAAACCGTAAAAAACAACGATACTATAAAGCTAAAACACCAGCAGAAAAACAACAAATAGAACAGCAAGAATTACTGAAATATATCAGAATAATAGAACAAGATAAACTTTATTACTTCTGCTTAGCCTATCTAAACCCAAAAGAAGTCATTATTGTTAAAGCACCGAGTAAAAACACAGAAAATAAAAAATTCTTAGGCTATGAGTGGAGCGGAAGAAAAGGGGATGAAGGTATAAAATACATCACCAGCGGAACAAGCATAAAGGTAGAGAACGAAGATGCAGAGGCATTAGAAAGTATTTTAAACTTAAAAAATATTCAAACTCCACTGTATAACCCGAAAGACCCAACTGATAATAATAAAATTAATACGCTAATCCATAAAAATTTTACTGATGAAGATGTTGATATTCCTGAAGAGTTAGAGACTTATGTTTCTAAGGCTAGGCTTGTGAATATGTTGGATTTTTCACGAAAGGATTTTTCTAAAACTATTTCACTTAGCCCCAAAAAAAGAATTGAGATTGAAAGTAAGTGGGGGTTGGTGAAGTTGAGTGAAATTGTTAATTTATTGGGAGGTTTTGCTTTTAAAAGTACTGATTATATTGAGAAATCAAATGTTTTAAATTTTAGACAGGCAAATATACGACCAAATGGAGTTTTAGATTTAGAACATAAAAAAACTTTTTTACCAGATGATTTTTTTGAAACATATCAAAACTATATATTGAAAGATAATGATATTGTTATTGCAATGACAGATATGAATAAGGAATTAAATTTATTGGCAATTCCAACCATCATAAAAACAAAAGGTTATAAGTTATTATTAAATCAAAGGGTTGGAAAGTTTATAGATTATGATTTAAAACGATTAATCCCATCTTATTTGAATGAAGTTTTAAAATCCTCTTTAATGAGGACGGTGCTTAAAAGTTATGGTTATGGTAATGTTCAATCAAATCTTTCAAAAAATGATTTATTAGGAATATCCATACCCCTTCCAACCAAAGATATACAGAAAAAAATAGTGGACGAATGTGAAACCGTAGATAAAAAAATAGAAAAAGCCAATAGTGAAATAACAAAAGCAAAAGAAGAAATAAGTTCTCTATTTCAAACGGCTTACAAAAATGCTACTCAAACATTTAAGCTAAGTAGTGATGATTTTAAAGTCTCAATAGGTAAAAGGGTGCTTCAAAAAGAGGTAAGTGAAGATACCTCATTGACTCCAATTTATAGTGCTAATGTTTTTGATGTCTTTGGGTATATCAAAAAAGATATTCTAAAAGACTTTTCTTTGCCGTCGGTGATTTGGGGAATAGATGGTGATTGGATGGTAAATTATATACCTGAAAACACCCCGTTTTATCCGACAGATCACTGTGGTGTATTGAGAGTATTCACGAAGGACTTACATCCTCGTTATGCATCATTTGTACTAAATGAAAAAGGAAAAGAAGCAAGATTTTCAAGAACAATTAGAGCCTCTATTGATAGGATAAAAGGTATTACAATTGAAGCGCCAGATATAAAGACTCAAAATCAATTTGCAATAGATATTGAAAATCTTGAAGAAAAAATTAAACAGGCAGAAGAAATAATAGAGAAAGCACCAGAACAGAAACAGCAAATACTTGATAAATATCTGAAATAAAAGCATAACAAGTTGCTAAACATTGACAGCTAACTCAGCCCGCCTTTTGTGTATTCGCTACGCTCATTATCACACAAAAAACGGGCTGAGTTAGCTGCAAGTTAGCAAGGCGTTAGGTCCCTGCGGGGCAAGATCATTAAAGTACAAGTATCATCGTTATTAATTTATCCCATAACTAAGATTAAATGTAAAAAGCATAAGGAAGTATATGTATAAAGTTGATATTAGTAACAAAAGTCTAAAGAAGCTTAATGAGGTTAGCTTTAAACAACTAGGTTTAAAAGAAAGATTTGATATTCAAGAGTGGATTGAAAAAACACCTGAAATTCTTGGGGAAGATTTACTAATTATAGCAAAAGAATATAAATTACCCTCCAAAATCAGACTCGATTTATTAGCTGTTGATAAAAAAGCAAATTTAGTAATTATCGAGTTAAAACGAGATGATTCAGGTGACTCAGTAGACTGGCAAGCAATTAAATACTGTTCATACTGTTCCAACTTCACACATGAGGAAATCTATCAGCTCTATGCCGAATACTTAGGTGCTAATGAGGATGAGGCAGAGATAAAAATTGAAAAGTTTATAGACGAGGAACCAAATAAACTTAATGACTCTCAACGTATTATTCTTGCATCTAAAGAGTATCACTCTGATGTTGTGTCAGCAGTTCTTTGGCTCAGAGATTTTGGTGTCGATATTCAATGTGTAAAACTTGAGCCATTTACTGATACAGAACTGGGCTTATTTATTAAGCCCAGTACTATAATACCTCTACCAGAAGCAAAAGATTATATTAAAAGAAAAGAAACAAAAATAAAGGAAAAGAGCCTATCTAAAAATAGTTCCTTCTCAATGGAGAAGTCTACACTTGATGATAGTGAGCTTTTATCTGAATTAGTTAAATCATTTTCCCGTGATAGTGAACTAACCCCGAGAGTACGAAAGTTTTTTAGAATATTATTAGCTGAGAAAAATGGGATTGATAGAGAAAGAGTAAAAGAAAAACTTCATGAGGCAGGTATTGGCACCAACGTCGGACACTCTGGTCGATTGCTAAGTAATATCTCACAGTTTTTAACTAAAAAATCAAACCCTCACTTAAGGCAAGTTGTTAAGTTTGAAAGTGGTGGAACTCATGGGGAAACAAAGAATAATTATCAATTAATTGAAGCGCACAAAGATATTGTTGAAAATGCTCTTGATATTGTAGATAGTAAGGGGGAATAAAGTATATATTTAAGGTGTTATATGTCACCAAAAATACCTAACAAGTCATTGCATCTGACCCACTTACTCAGGGCTTCTTCGGAATCAATATCTTATGTTATAGTTTTGTAGTTTTAAAAATCCTCGTGCCAGTTTTCCAGTGGATCAGCTGAATGAGGCGTTAGCTGCCCTTATCGGGAAATAGTGCTAAAGAACAAAGTCTGTCAAATAAAAGCCTTATTTCTTATACCACCCCCCTTGATTTTCGCTGTTTTGTACGTACAAATCATCGAAAAAGAGGGGGGGTGGTTAATATAAAAGGCTGTTTTAGCGCCTTTTTTGAGCATTTTCA
>JALSKR010000288.1 GCA_026988735.1 Sulfurimonas sp. | reverse complement strand
TCGCTGATACGTTTTCCGTCAGCTTTCCCAGCTAACTCTTTACTTGCCATTCCCATCACTTTTCCCATATCTTTCATGCTTGAAGCACTTGTTTTTTCTATGATAGTTTTTACCTCTTTTTCTAGCTCTTCATCACTGAGTTGCTTTGGCAGATAGACTTCATAGTAGGCAATTTCATCAAGTTCTATCTGCATTAAATCGTCACGACCCGCATCTTTGTACTGGTTTGCCGCGTCATTTCTGCGTTTTACCTGAGTTTGGATGATTTTAATGATGTCTTCATCACTTAACTCTTTTCTCTCATCTACTTCTATCTGTTTAAAAGCACTTGTGAGCAGACGGAGTGCGTCTCTTTTTTTTGTATCTTTTGCTTTCATAGCATTTTTTACATCTTGGTTGATTGTTTCTCGTAATGACATTGTTTAAATCCTTTTAATTTTGTGGAACCGAAATTGCTAGCATTATAACAAAATTAAGACATGTAATGGAAAACTCTTTATGAAAAAAATAAAATTAACTGCTTTTATATTGCTTTTGAATGTGTTGCTCTTTAGCGGATGTACAGCAAATCTGACTGATCCCGAGATAAATTTTGAGCCGCCTGCCTATGTTGAGCAGATGCCTGCAAAAGAAGAACAACAGGACTTTGCTTCTACCGGCAGTATATTTGGTCAGGGAGAAAATCCTCTTTTTTCAGATCATAAGGCTATGCATGTCAGTGATATTGTAACTGTAGTTATTTCAGAAACAGCACAAAGTTCAAATACCGGTACAAAACAGTTGCAAGAGGCCGATACAAGTACACTCGGAGGGGGATTGTTTTCAAGCACAGGTCTTAATTCTGCTGTAAATTCCAAAGTAGCAGACTTGAACGGATTTACAAATGTAGGTTTTAACAGTACATCAAACAGTAACTATAAGGGATCTGGAAGTGCAACAAAGGATGCAAGCTTCACAACAACTATTTCTGCAAGAATTGTAAAAATTTTAAAAAACGGAAATTATTATATTTCCGGAAAAAGAGAGATTCTCATAGATGATCAAAAACAGATAATCCAGTTAAGCGGTGTGATCCGTCCATATGACATCGATCAATACAACAGAATCAACTCTACGCAAATCAGTGATGCAAAAATATTATATAAAACTGAGGGAGATATGGATCGTGCTACAAAACAGGGATGGGGGACTAAAATTGTTCAATCAATTTGGCCGTTTTAGTCTTGTCACAGCGCTTTTTTTAACTTCTGTATATGCAGGAAGTTTTGCAGAGTTTAAAAAGGTGCAGACGGAATCTTTTAACAGCTTTAAAGATGAAAAAGACAGTCAATTTAATAAATATCTTCAACAGCAGTGGGAAGAATACAATGCGTATATCTCAACACCCTTGTACAAAAAGAAAAAACCAAAGACTGTACCGGCATTGCATCAAAAAAAAGTTCGAAGTGTAGGTCCGAATTTAGCGATAAAAATAAAACCTTTTACTGAGAAAAAACCCGCTCCTCAAGAAAAAAAAATAAAAGCTGACAATACAGTTTTTGAATTTTTTGGAACATCTTTGGGATTTGATATTGATAAGAAAATAAAAAATGCCAACTTTTATCCCAGAACACAAAAGGGGATTGAGAATTTTTTCAGTGTTGTGGCAACAAGTGATTATGATAGTCTTTTGTATGACATTGAGCGTACATGTAAAGAGATGAATCTGAATGACTGGGGAGTCTGTCTTTTAATAAACAGACTCTCCTATACTCTTTTTTCTACACCGGATAATGAAAAATTATTGAGCTGGTTTTTGTTGAACAAGCTTGGCTACAGGGTACGTGTAGCTTTGGGTGCAGACAAACATATAGTCTTGCTTCACAGCATCAAAGGCAAGATGTACTCTACGCCAAACTATACCCTTGATAATAGAAAATATTATGTCATTTCTCAATATAACAAAGAAAATATTGCAAAAGTCTATACTTATAAAAATGATTATCCTGGTGCAACAAAAGCTCTTGATTTTACCTTAAAAACACTTCCTATCCTTGCAAAAAAAATGCAAACAAAAACTGTTTCTTTTAAAGAATATGGAAAACTTTACACTTTCTCTTATCGGTATAATCAAAATCTAATTGATTTTATGAAAACATATCCTCAGGTGGAATATAAAGTTTTTTTCAATGCACCTTTGGAATATGAGACATACAAGGACATAGCAAGTGATATCAAAAAATATACGGATAACAAAAAAGCAAGTGAAGCTTTGGACTTTATACTGCATTTTGTACAAAAAGCTTTTGCATATGAGCGTGATCAGGAACAGTTTGGCAGAGAAAAAGTGATGTTTGCAGAGGAAACGCTTTATTATGATAAATCAGACTGTGAGGACAGAGCTGTATTGTATGCCCGTTTGGTTAAAGATTTGTTTGGTATTGGTGTTGTGGGTGTTAAGTATAAAGATCATATGAGTACTGCCTTACATGTACCGATGACAGGGGAGAGTGTAAAGGTTTCAGGTCAAAGATATGTTGTGGCAGACCCGACATACACAAATGCTTCTTTGGGAGAAAGTATACCAAAATACAGATCTGTCATACCTGAGAGTTTTGTGTATGTAAAGTAGGTTTTATATCTCACCATAAAGGGCACAACTGTTTTTTCCGTTTTTCTTCGCGACATACATAGCTTTGTCTGCATCATTCATTATGTCTTCTATATTATGCTTTTCATCCGGAAATATCTTGATACCTATACTTGCTCCAATATGAATTTCCTTGCCTTCAATGACAAATGTCTTAGAAAGAGCTTCTATAATAGCTTGACATTTTTTTTGTGCATACTCATTGGCTGCTTCTTCGGTATCTGCTATATTGACTAAGATAATTGTAAATTCATCACCGCTTATTCTGGCAAGGATATCTTCTTCTCTTAAAATACTTCGCAGTCTGTGCGAGACCTGAATGAGCAATTCATCCCCGACATGATGACCATAGGTGTCATTGACCTGCTTGAAATTGTCCAAATCAATAAATAAAAAGGCATGAATAAAATTATGTCTGATGGCTTTTGCATTCTCTTCATGCAGTCTTTGCAATAATGCTTTTCTATTCATCAGTCCAGTGAGGAAATCATGATTTGCCTGATATTGAGCTTCTTCCTGTGCATTTCTCAAATCTGAAATATCATAAAACTGTGCTATAAAATTAATGATTTCACCGTTTTTATCTTTAATAGCAGTAATAGAAAGTCTTTCAGGATAAATTTCACCATTTTTGCGTTTGTTATAAATATCACCATTCCATTTTCCGGATGTAAGGAGTTGATGCCACATATTGGCATAAAATTCTTTAGTATGTTTGCCTGATTTTAGTATCTTGGTTGTTTGTCCTATAATCTCATTTGCCTGATATCCTGTAATTTTAGTAAAAGATTTATTAACTTCAAGGACAATACCGTTACTGTCAGTGATAACAATAGCTTCATGTGAGTCAAACGTATGCGAAGCGATACGTATTTTTGCAAGTAGTTTGTCCTCTTTCTTAATAAGAGCGTTAATGTAATAAAGTAATAGAAAAAAAGAGATGAAAGAGAGAATCCATAAGATAATCGTATATGTAAAAACCTGCTTTACCTCTTTTTGTGTCTGCATTGCGTCTGTTACAACAGTATTGAGAATATGACTTGAAACATTATAAAGTTGTGTAATGTACTGTGAAGCGGTTTGAAACCAAGTTTTTGCATCTTCTTTGGATGAGAGTTTGTTTTGAAAAAACATTGTTCTTAAGGCAGCTGTTTTTGGTACAGTCTCTTTTTGTACAACTTGTTTAAATATATTTTGTGTGTTTTTAGAAGCACATATATAAAAAATAGTCTGCAGTTTTTCCTCTTTTTCTTGCAGAAGATGAATATATTGTATATATTTTTCATCTTTTTTGGGAGTTAGTATCTGGTTGTAAACATACGCTCTTTCCTGCCCCAAATACTCTTTAAGCTTTTCAAGTTCAATGAGGGCTTTGCCGTTATATGATTTTGATTTTAAATTATGCATAAGTGTAGCAATAGCTTTGAGCAGCTCTTTATTAAGGGCATTATAATATTGCATTTCATTCCAAAAGCTGATTTGTATTTTGAGAACTTTTTTTCTTACTGACATAACAGAATGGAACTGCTTTTTAAAATCCTGATATGCATTTGAGAAATGAATAAGATCTTGATAGGCACTGTCTGTGTGCATATACTGTTTTTCTAAATTTTTTCGGATTATTTCGTCTTTTGAAACAAGATACCCTGCACTCAGTCCTCTTTCAAGTTGTATATTATGAATAAGCTTACTGAGAATTTTTGTTTGTTTTGCAGAGAATGCATAAGAAGTACTGTTCTTATACTTGATATAATTTTCATTTACCAAAGAGTAGGAAAAGTAAAGTAATGCAAGGGCAGGAAGAGAAAAAATAAGGATAATTTTTATCTGCAAAGATTTTAAATTCATATTTTAATGATATGCTTATATTCATTAAAACATATCTTTATATGTAACTAAAATGTACAAAATGAAAATTGTGTTTCACTATGAAACACAATTTAATAATTAATAGCAACCTTGTATGTCGGATCATCCTCTTCATAGCTGCAATGCGGCCCGGCTTTTTTCATGATTTTTTTACAGTCATCACTTAAATGACGTAAAAGAAGATTTTTCCCTGCATCTTCATATTTTTTTACCAAAGAGTCTATGGCTTCAACTCCGGAAAAGTCCAACACTCGTGCATTTTTAAAATCTATCACAACTTTTGGCGGATCATTTTGAATATCAAAGTTGTCAGAAAATGTTGTTGCACTTGCAAAAAAGAGCGGACCTTCAAGTTCGTATACTTTTGTTCCGTCTGCTTCTGTATGTGTTTTTGCCCAGATGCGTGCATGTTTCCATGCAAATACAAGTGCAGAGATAATGACACCTGCAATGACTGCAACAGCCAAATCTTCTACAACTGTTATAATCGTCACAACAACCATGACAAAGACATCGGCACGCGGCATGTGTTTGAGGTGAGAAAAACTTGACCACTCAAAGGTACCGATACTTACCATAAACATAATTCCCACAAGAACACCAACAGGAATGGCATTTAAAACATCTGTCAAAGAGATGACTAAAATTAAAAGACCGACAGCCGCTGTAAATGAGGAAAGCCGTCCTAAACCACCTGATGTATAGTTGATGATACTTTGACCAATCATTGCACATCCCGCCATTCCGCCAAAAAATCCACAGGCGATATTTCCGGTTCCAAGTGCTATACACTCCTGGTTTCCGCTTCCTCGTGTTCCACTCATTTCATCTAAGACAGCAAGTGTCAAGAGTGACTCTATCAGACCGACAAGTGCCATAATAACAGCATAGGGAAGTACCATTATAATGGCATCCATGCTAAAGAGCGTGTCGGGAATGATAAGATGTGGCAGTTTGCCTTTAAATTCTGACAAATCAGCCAATGCTCCGACAGTCAGTGTGTCAAGGTGTGTAAAATAGACTACAAGGGTTAAAAGAACAATGGCGACAAGTCCTGAGGGAACAGCCTTTGTATATTTTGGCAAAAAGTACATTATGAACATGGTAATGGCTACGATAA
>JALSKR010000287.1 GCA_026988735.1 Sulfurimonas sp. | reverse complement strand
TTACTTCAGTTATTTCTAAATCTGAAAAAGAATATTTTACATACATTTTTACAATCCATCTTTTTCGTATTGTTAAGCAATTCTTGTTCTACCTTTTGTTTGTTTATGAAATTTGACAGCTATATATTGCACCTTAATGGTGCTAAATCTATTCAAGAACAACTCATCAACAATAGATGGGATTTAGATGACTCTATTGCTCAACTCTTGAAATTTAGTTTTTAGTGGATTGGGGTGAACAATATTCCCCCCCCCGTTTATTATAAACAAATATTAATCTTTTTCATGCTAGTCTATGGGTAATACTACTAGGAAATGTAATGATGTCTGATAAATATTGGGAAATTTTAGTCGTTGATGATGATATTGCTGTGCATGATGTGATCAAAAAAGAACTGCAAAATATTTCAATTCAAAACAAACCTGTCAAAATCCTCCATGCACACAATGCCCAAGAGGCCAAAGAACTCTTAAAAGACAACACCGACACCTCTCTTGCTTTTATAGACATATCTATGGAAACACCCGATGCCGGATTAAAACTTGTAGAGCACATAAGAAATACTCTTCACAATACAAACATAAGAATCATCATGATTGACAGCGGCAACTCGCCTGTTCCTCCAAATAAAATTTTTGATCTGTATGATATCAACGGCTACAAAGAAAGAGCAGAGATACTCAGTGATAAATTTTATTTGATTATCAGAACTGCTCTGAAGCAGTATGAACAGTACAAAGAGATTAAATCCAGCAGAGACGAGATCTACAAAAAAATGACAACCAATGAAGTCACCGGTTTGCCAAACAGAATCAAGCTTTCTGAAAACCTCGATACCATGGGAGAAAAATCACTTATTTTAATCAATATAGACGACTTCAGTCTCATCAATGAACATAACGGATTTGATTTTGGAAACAAGGTACTGCGTACTTTTGCAAAGTTTCTGGAAAAAAAATATACAAAATATGCACAGATTTATCATCTGCACTCTGACAACTTTGCAATGTTGTGTGTAAAAATGGAAGGAGACTCTACCGAAGAGAATATTTTACGCATCAAAGATGACATCGCAAAATATACATTTAATGTAGAGGGGATAAAAACCCGCCTTACCGCAAGTATTGGAATTGCCCTTTATGAACGCGGAAATATCATCCAAAAAGCGGAGTTTGCCCTCAAAGAGGCACGCCGTTACGGAAAAAACAGTATTCAAAAGTATACAGATGATTTGAATATATTACGCACAATTCACACCAATTCTCTGTGGAGTACACGCGTACGCGATGCCCTGCACAACCATAAAATGCATGCCTATTTTCAGCCTATCCTCGAGGTAAAAACAGGTAAAATTATCAAATATGAAGCCCTTGTCAGACTTGAGCATGAAAATGAAATCTACTCCCCTTTTCACTTTTTGGATGCGGCACTCTACAGCGGACAGATTTTTAAAATATTTCAGTTTGTCCTCGAAGAAGCCTGTAAAAAGGCCTCGCAGAACACTTACTTCTTTACAGTAAATATCAGCCAGTATGACATGCAGTACCCTGATTTTTTGCAGACAGCAAAAAAAATACTCAAAAAGTACAATCTGCCGCATTCGCGAATCACCTTTGAGATTCTTGAAAATGACAGTATAGCCCGCAACAAAAACATTCAAGCCCTCTTGAATGAACTGCACGCAGAAGGATTTAGACTTGCCATAGATGACTTTGGTGCGCAGTGTTCCAACTTTGGACAGCTTAACAACCTGCCTGTCGATTTTATCAAAATAGACGGTGCCTACATCAAAAACATAATAACAGATAAAAACTCTCAAATTGTTACCACTACAATTATTGATTTTGCTCATAAAAAAGGAATTCCTGTCATTGCCGAGTATGTCTGTTCCAAAGAGGTATATGATTATGTCTCAGCCCTTGGCGTAGAGTTTGTTCAGGGATACGAAATTGCAGAACCGAAACCTGATTTGCAGGAATTAGACTCCTTGTCTCCTTAAACCAGATAAAAAGCCTTTCCTTCTGAGAATCCTCATTTAATTGATTAATAAAAGTTTTATGAGCAGCGATATATAATAGTTACTAACGCATGGAGTTCATAATGTCTACAAATTTTTGGGAAGTACTACTGGTTGGCAATGATGCTTTTGTCCACGATATTTTAAAAGAAAAGCTGGGAGATGCCATCATTTTCCATAAAAAGCTCAAAGTTCTCCACGCACATAATGCAGAAGAGGCAAGAGAAATTATTCAAAAAAACAGAGATATCGCTGTAGCTTTTATTGATATCAATGTAGAAAAGCTGAGCGGCGGGCTTCTGTTGATCAACTACATTCGGGCACAAATCAGCACTACTATGCGAATAGTCATTATAGACAGTGTAGACTCGGCTGTACCAACTGATGAAATTCTTGAGCATTATGATATAAATGACTACAGATCACGCGCCTGCATAGAGTCCCAAAAGTTTTTTTTGACTGTACGCGCAGCCATTAAACAGTACCAGCAGTTTAAAGATATACAAGACAAAAAAGATGAAATTTACACAAAAATGACTACAAATGAGGTCACAGGGCTGCCAAACCGTCTCAAACTCTCTGAAAAACTCAGCAGCACCGGAAAGAAATCTCTTATCCTTATCAACATTGATGATTTCAGTGTCATCAACAACCACAACGGTTTTGATTTTGGAGACAAGGTCCTACAGGCATTTGCCCACTTTTTGCTAAAAAGATATACCCAGGATGCTCAAGTTTTTCATCTTGAAGCAGATCTATTTGCCATGCTCTATACACAGGGAGACACGCTCTCAATCGAACAGAGAATTACAAAGGTAAAAGATGACATTTACAACCATCTTTTCTCCATCAACGGCATCAAGATACATTTGACTGCCAGTATCGGCGTGGTGCTTGATGACTATGGAAACATTATACAAAAAGCAGAATTTGCCTTAAAAGAGGCTCGTCTGTATGGAAAAAACAATCTGAAAACATACAGTGATGATTTGACAATTCTTCGAACCATTCATTCAAATTCTCTGTGGACGGGAAGAATACGGGAGGCACTGAGTGAGCACAGGATTCTCGCCTATTTCCAGCCTATAAAAAACCTTAAAACAAACAGAATTGAAAAGTATGAAAGTCTCGTCCGCATAGAGTATGAGGGTGAAATCTATTCTCCCTACCATTTTTTGGATGCTGCCCGCTACAGCGGACAACTCTTTGAAATTTTCAAAATAATACTTGAAGAAGCCTGTAAAAAGATTCAGACCAGTTCTTATAACTTTACAGTCAACATCAGTGATTATGACTTGAAACATCCACAGTTTATGAGTGTTGTCAAAAAAAATATCAAAAAGTACAATATCAAACCGGAAAGGCTCACCTTTGAAATTTTGGAAAACAACAGTATTGCAAAACACAAAGAGATTCAAAAAACGCTTAATATTTTGCATGACCTTGGGTGTAAGTTAGCCATTGATGACTTTGGTGCAGAATGCTCAAATTTCGGACAGCTCAACAATCTAAAAATAGATTTTATAAAAATAGACGGGGTATTTATAAAAAATATCGTTGCTGACAAAAACTCCCAAATTACGGCAAAAACAATACTCGATTATGCCCATCAGAAAAACATTCCTGTTATTGCCGAATTTGTCTGTTCTGCGGAAGTATATGAATATGTGAAAAAAATGGGTATTGATTATGCTCAAGGGTATGAAATATCTGAACCTAGACCTGCACTAATGTAACACGCTCCTGTAAAAGATAGCATATATACCCCTCAACTTTTGTGCCGGTAATCTCCTCTACAGCTTTGATGTAGTATCTCACCTGTTTGAGATGATGCTGTGTGTACTTTTGCGAACTTTTATAGTCTATAACACACCATGAACCGTCCTCTTTTTTTACAAGTAGATCAAGATACCGCAGGTTGTTTTTGTATCGCAGGGCTTTTTCTCTGTAGCAAATTCCCTGTGTCAAATCTAAAAACTCTTGAGAACCTAAAAGAGTGTTTACTCTTTGCACAATATCTTCAACTTCTGACTCTTCAAGCATAAAGCCGTATTTATTGAGCATCATATCTTTGGCACATTGGAGTGCTTCTTGCGTAAATTCTGTCATCATCTCCAGCGTATAATGCAGAGCTGTTCCAAAATTAATCGCTTGCAGATCCTCTTCATCTTCACGCTCCAATGCCAACAAATCACTCTGCGTTCCATAATAGATATTTTCAAAAGGGAGTTTTTTATACTGTTGCGTACGCTCTTTGGCTTTACATGTAGAGCGTAACTCTCCAAACTTTGAAGGTTTCAAATCCAGCAGTTCAAAGGTAGAATCTTTTGATTTTTGAATGATGATGAGATTTTCTCTTGCCCTTGTAAAGGCAACATACAAGGCATTTAAACTGTCTTCTCTTATCAGCTCTTTCTCTTTTGCAAGCGCATAGGCATAGTCGTTGTCAAGGAGTTCTCTGTTTTTTGTTCGCAAATAGATATTTTGCAGTCTGATGCCGTCATAATTGTAAATAATCGTATTACGAGCAGCAGGTGCTTTTTTTAATCTGTCTAGTACAATGACATGTTCATACTCCAGCCCTTTTGATTTGTGCACCGTCAAAACCCGCACTCCGCTGATGTCGGTCGCTGCCGCAGAGGTATCGAGCCGTTCATACTCAAACAAAAGCGCTTCAACATCTGCATAATTTGAGACAGCACTCAAAAAGCGAATGAGATGAAAATCATCGTTAAAAAGTTTATATTCATTTATACATTTTTTGACAACATCTATCAGTTTTACGCTGTTAAAATCGACATAAGCAATTGAACGCACTTCCTGCTTTATCAAAGCAAAAAAGTTATGCCTGTAAATATCTTCTCTAAAGTAGAGATACTTCAGATACTCCAAAACCGCTTTGACGCTTCTTTGGTTGATAAGTTTTGTCGTTGTCTCGGTTACTACTTCTATCTTCTCTTCTTCGAGTGCATTTTTTATCGCCTGTCCGTCACTGTTGGTCGCACACAAAACGGCAATGTCGTTGACATCTGCACCCAAATCAATCAAACGCTTTACCTGTGTAGCAAGTTCTTCTAAAAGTTCGTCATTTTCTATCACTTCCACATATCCGCCCTGTGCTTCTTGGCGCACAAGCTGTGGTGTATAGTTTTTCATCTTTTTCATAAAGACAGTGTTTACAAACTCTATGACCTCTTTTTGTGAACGGTAGTTTGTCAGAAGCTTTTTCACCTCTGTACGGTTCTCTTTGGCAACTTCGCCAAAAAGTGCCGAAACACCCCCGCGAAAACGGTAAATAGACTGCTTCACATCCCCCACAAAGAAAAAACTCCCCTCGCTGCAAACCCCTTCACCTGATGTTATCTCTGCGATCAGCGGTTTTAAAATCTCATACTGCAGTACACTTGTATCTTGAAATTCATCAAGCAGCATATGCTCTATCGTGGCATCGAGACGAAAATATAAAAATTCACTCTCATTGAGACGGTGCAGTATTTCATACACCAACAGTGTCACATCAGAAAAACTCAGCTCACTCTCATCAATATAGAGTGCTTTTTTCGCTTTTTTATAGACATCTGCAAGCTCATTGAGCGCATAAAAAAAGTTCTGCTCTTTTGCCTTTGCATGCGCTTTGATGGCATTTTGGATTACATGTAACTGTATGTCCATCTCAGGCGTAAAACA
>JALSKR010000286.1 GCA_026988735.1 Sulfurimonas sp. | reverse complement strand
TTTGTTAAAAATATGTTCATCCGCCCTACTCCTGCGGAATTAGAAAACTTCAAGTCAGATTTTACCGTTTTAAATGCCTGTAAAGCTGTCAATGACAAATGGAAAGAGCATGGTATGAACTCAGAAGTTTTCGTACTTTTTGATGTTGAAAGAAATATGGCTATCATCGGTGGTACATGGTATGGCGGTGAGTTGAAAAAAGGTATTTTTTCAATGATGAACTACTGGTTACCTCTTGATGGAAAACTCTCTATGCACTGTTCTGCAAATGTTGGAGAGCGTGGAGATACTGCACTTTTCTTCGGTCTTAGCGGAACTGGAAAAACAACACTCTCAACAGATCCAAAACGCGCACTTATTGGTGATGATGAGCATGGTTGGGATGATCAGGGAGTCTTTAACTTCGAGGGTGGATGTTATGCAAAAGTCATTAACCTTGATGCAAAAAGTGAGCCTGAAATTTTCGGTGCAATAACAAAAGATGCTCTTTTGGAAAACATTGTTATGAGTGAAGATGGTGAAGTGGATTATGAAGATGGCTCAAAAACTGAAAACACTCGTGTCTCTTACCCTATAGAGCATATCAAAAACCACAAACCAGATTTGATGGGTGGACATCCTGAAAATATTATTTTCTTATCTGCTGATGCTTTTGGTGTTCTTCCTCCTGTTTCCAAGCTTACACGAGAACAGGCAATGTACTACTTTTTAAGTGGTTATACTGCAAAAGTTGCCGGAACTGAACGCGGTATTACAGAACCTGTTGCAACTTTTTCTGCATGTTTTGGAGAGGCATTTATGACGCTCCATCCTACAGTATATGCAAAACTTCTTGGTGAAAAAATTGATAAACACAATGTAAATGTTTACCTCGTAAATACTGGGTGGACGGGTGGAAAATATGGTGTCGGAAAGCGTATGAGCCTCAAAGATACGCGTGCATGTATCAATGCAATCTTAGATGGAACTATTAACAAAAGTGAATTTGACACTACCGAAACATTTGGACTCCAAGTACCTAAAACGCTAGGTGATATTAATCCTGAACTATTAAACCCTAGAAATGCATGGGAAGATAAAGAAGATTTTGACAAAACTCGTGATGAACTTGCTCAAATGTTTATTGAAAACTTTAAACGTTACCAGGACTCTGACAGTGAATTTGACTTTTCTGCTGCCGGACCAAAACTAGAGAAGTAAAAGCCAAAAGCTTTTACTCTCTAACCCTACTTCTTTTTTGTCGCTTTTTCCAAATACAACCAAACTAATCCACCGATTGCCAAAAGAATAACAGGTGCAATCCATTTGTTATCACTGATATAAACTGCAAATTTGCTTAAAACTGCACCAAAATAGTAACTGCTCAGACCAAATACCAAAGCCCAGATAGCTGCCGCAAAAACATTGAAAATTGCAAACTTCTTAAAATCATACTTCGTTAATGCGATAGCAATAGGCACAATAGTTTTGAGTCCATAGATAAATTTTTGAATAAAAATAACCCAGTCCCCATGCTTTTTTATAAGAATATGAGCAAGTGCTAATTTTCTTCTGTGTTTACGCAGCCCCTCAACCATCATGGATTTTTGGTATCTTGTCAGCCAAAAAAGTAAAATATCTCCAAGTGCATTTCCTAAGAATGCTATAGTAATTGACATTGTCAAATCCATCTTCCCCATAAAGCTTAAAACGCTTGCAGCAACAAGTCCGATAAACCCACCACCCAAAGAGTATATAAAAAGCCCTATATATCCGTATGTTACCAAGTTACTAAATGTGTCTTCCATCTATTTGTATTATCCTATAATTTTTTTATTTTTGTTATCTCATCGCGCAGACGGGCCGCTTCTTCAAAATTGAGTTCACGTGCCGCCTCTTTCATTTTCAAAGAAAGCTCTTTTATCATCGCTTTTCTTTCACTCGGCGGTATTTTATCCTGTTTTTTATACTTTTGATACAAACCGCCATGCTCTTCAACCTTGAGATTTTCATCTAATGCTCTCTTCGTTGTTGTCGGGATAATGCCATGTTTTTTATTATAAGCTTCTTGAATTGCCCGTCTTGCATTTGTTTTGTCTATCGCTCTTTGCATAGAACCTGTCATTTTATTGGCATATAAAATAACCCGACCGTTCTCATTTCTTGCTCCGCGTCCTATAGTCTGCACAAGTGCCGTTTCACTTCTCAAAAATCCCTCTTTGTCTGCATCCAAAATTGCTACCAAAGAGACTTCAGGCAAGTCTAAACCTTCACGCAGTAAATTGATTCCTATAAGTACATCAAACTCACCCAGACGCAAAGAACGAATGATTTGATTTCGCTCGATTGTATCAATATCTGAGTGCATATACTGTACTTTTATTCCCAAATCCGCTAGATACTTCGTCAAGGCTTCTGCCATTTTCTTTGTAAGCACCGTGATTAAAACCCGTTCGTCTTTAGCAATTGTTTTTTTAATCTCATCATGAATATCTTCTACCTGATTGTCAGAGGATTTTATCTCTATAACAGGGTCAAGCAGTCCTGTGGGACGGATAATCTGTTCGGCTTTAACTGCTGACATTTCAAGTTCATATTCAGAAGGTGTCGCTGAAACAAAAAGATAATGCGGTGCTTTGTTGATATACTCTTCTGCTTTTAAAGGACGGTTGTCAAGCGCTGAGGGCAGACGAAAGCCATAATCCACAAGCACCTCTTTTCTGGCTCTGTCTCCTGCATACATTCCACGATACTGTGGCAGTGAAACATGGGATTCATCGACAATAACAAGATACTCTTTGTGGTTTTGCTCAAAATAATCAAGCAAAGTAAAAGGGGCTTCTCCCGGTTTTTTATTTGTCAAAAGTCTTGAGTAGTTTTCTATTCCTTTACACATTCCTGTTGTCTGCAGCATTTCCAAGTCAAACTCAACGCGTTGCTTGAGCCTTTGATACTCAACCAATTTTCCCTCTTTTTGAAAATAAGCAAGCCTCTCATCAAGCTCCTCTTCTATGCGTTTGATAGCCACAGACATTTTCTCCTGAGAGACACTAAACTGTGAAGTCGCATAAACAGTCACACTTTTATGCTCTTCAAGCTTTTTGTTGTCAATCACATCAAAGGTATAGATGGCTTCTATTTCATCGCCAAAAAATTCAACACGAATCGCCTCTTGTTCAAAATACGGCGGATAAATATCAATGCTTTCTCCATTTACTCTAATGTGCCCACTGTCAAAATAACTGTCATTTCGAGAGTATCCCATCTCTACCAAACGAAGCAGCAGTTTTTTTTGTGCTATTTCATCACCAACCTCTAAAACCTGCACCATGTTTTGGTACTCCTCAGGATCACCCAAACCATAGTTCGCAGAAACAGAAGCAATGACAATCACATCATCATAAGAGAGCAGATTTGCCGTAGCCGAGAGACGAAGACGCTCTAACTCATCATTGATAGCGGAATCTTTTTCTATAAACAGATCCTGACGCGGAATATAAGCTTCTGGCTGATAATAATCATAATAAGAGACGAAATATTCAACATGATTGTTTGGGAAAAACTGACGAAACTCACTGTAGAGCTGTGCTGCAAGAGTTTTGTTATGCGTCATGATAATAGTCGGCATCTTCACATTCTCTATGACTCTTGCCATAGTGTGTGTTTTACCACTCCCCGTTACACCCTCAAGTGTTTGATAACGGTTCCCTTTAAGTATAGAGTCTGAGAGTTTTTTTATGGCTGTCGGTTGATCGCCCGCCGGTTCATAAGGCGATACTACTTTAAATTCTGGTTTCTTTTTCATTGATGGAATTATATCCAAATGAAAGAAACATCAAATATTTATCTTTTTACCGTTGCTTCATTACATGTATCCATTCGGATACGATCATCATAGAAAACCTCAAGCCACTCTAAGATGTGTTCCTGTGTTAATACAACATTGTCTTTTTGTTTTACATTGTCAAAATAACTTTTCGCCTCTTTTAAAAGATTTACCTGTACTTTTATATCTACTCTGCTCATCTGTAATCCTTTGGATTTCTATAATAATTCGGGATAATACTAAAGTGTAGCCAATTTGTACCTTGTAAAACTTTAAAGAATCAGGTTAAAAGCAAGGTATTTCTGATTGATTTATATCAAATAAATCTCTTCTGCTATATAATATAATTTTATACAAAACAGACAAATGAGGTTTTATGCAATACCAGACTATTACCAAAAAAAACATTCGTGTCATGGCTGACCGCTTTTACAGCAGCGTGCTCAAAGACGATCTTATCGCTGATTTTTTTATTGAAAGACTTGGTGATGAGATGATTTCGGATGAATGGCAAGATCATCTTAATCTTCTGACAGACTTTTGGGCATCTGTCACGATAGGTGACAGCAAGTATAACGGTACACCCCTAACACCCCACATAGATATGCCCGGACTCAGTAAAGAAAGTTTTCAAAGATGGCTGGAACTTTTTTCAAAAACAATAGACAGACTGTATGAAAAAGAAGCCGCGGATATTTTTAAGAGCAAAGGTGAAATGATTGCAAATAATTTTATGAAACAGTTGAAACTTTAATTTTTTATTTTAGAAATTTTGCACAACTGTAGGCACTTGAAAATGCCCACTGAAAATTATAACCGCCCAGCTCACCCGTTACATCCACCACTTCACCTATAAAATACAGGCCTTTTACTTTTCTAGATTCCAAGCTCTTACATGTAAGCTCATCTGCCAACACGCCCCCTCTACTGACCTCAGCTTTGGTAAAACCAAAATTTCCAGCAGGAGAAAAAGTATAATTATGCAAAGTTTGTAACAACTCTTTTTCCCTGTTTGTTACTTTTGAGCACTCTTTATCTTTTACATCTATAGCATCTAAAAGTGCTTTTGCAAGTCGTTTTGGCAAAGGGATGAGTGAACTTACCAGTTTTTTACTCTTTTGTATCAATTCCAATATATTTTTATCCGGTAAAAAGTCTATACTGATTTCACCTTTTTTCCAATAGAGCGAAGTTGACAAAATTACAGGACCGCTTATGCCTTTATGTGCAAAAAGCATCTCTTCTTTGAGCGTTTTTCCTGCCACCTTTACATGTACATAGCAGCTCAACCCGCTGAGCTCTTTCATCCAAAACTGCTCTTTTTGCAGTGTGAGCCCGACAAGTGCAGGCGTAAATTCTTTCACTCCAATTCCAAAACTTTTTGCAATTTGTAAGCCTATATCACTTGCACCAAGTGTTTGAAAACTTTTTCCGCCCGTAGCTACAACAACTTTTTTTGCCATGTATTTGTTTTTGTCTGTCGTGACTGTAAAAAAATCTTCTGATTTGCTTACATGTAACACCCTGTTATTTAAAATCATTTCACTGTTTTTTGCATTTTTTTTCAATACATTGATAATATCATCAGAAGAGTTTTTACAAAAATAGTAGCGCCCTTTTCTCAGCTCAAGTTCTACTCTGTTTCTTTCTAAAAAATCAAGTAAATTTTCTTTTGAAAAGTGCTTAAATGAGGCACTAATTAACTCTTCATCACCATCGAAATTATCTATTTTCACACTGATATTGGTAATGTTACATTTCCCGCCACCCGATATTTTGAGCTTTTTTGCAGGTTTTTCATTGCCATCAATTATAGCAACACGTATTTTTTGACTCAGACTGCCTGCACACATCAATCCACTCGCCCCGGCACCCAAAATAATCACATCATAATATTTCATAGGCTAATTATACGGTATAATTGCACAAATATATCGTAATTTAAAAATAATTTTGATTTTATCTTCGGAACCC
>JALSKR010000285.1 GCA_026988735.1 Sulfurimonas sp. | reverse complement strand
GTTAATTAAGGCAGATCAGGCTCTTTATGAAGCTAAAGCTTCAGGGAGAGATTGTGTGAAGATGGCTCGGTAATACTATTTAGCTTTTTCACTTCAATAAAACCTCAAATTCTTGTGCTAAAATACACTTAGAATAAAAATCGTACGAAATAAAATTAAGGAATTATATATTATGCCATTATTAGACTCATTTACCGTTGATCACACTATTATGCCGGCACCTGCTGTGCGTAAAGCAAAAACTATGAAAACACCATGTGGAGATAAAATCACTGTTTATGATTTGCGTTTTTATAAGCCAAATGTTGATAAAATGGATGGACGAGGAATTCATACGCTTGAACACCTTTTTGCCGGTTTTATGAGAGATCATTTAAACTCTAAAAATGTAGAAATTATTGACTTGTCCCCAATGGGATGTCGTACTGGTTTTTATATGTCTGTCATAGGCACACCAGATGAAAAAAGAGTTGCCAAGGCTTGGAAAAAAGCTATGGAAGATGTGTTACATGTAAAGAGTAAAAAAGATATTCCAGAACTCAATATTTATCAGTGCGGAACATATAAGATGCACTCACTTAAAAATGCGAAAAAAATTGCTACAGACATACTTTCTCATAAAATTGGTGTGATGGATAATGAAAAAATCAAGCTAAGTAAAAAGAAACTCAAAGAGATAAACGGCTAATGTTAGTTGTAGTACCGATGAGTAGCACAGATGTGCAAGAAGCACAAATCACACCGGTGTTAGAAGCAAAAACTTGGGCGCAACTTCGTATAGAAGAGGGTGAGCTTCTGGAAGTAATGCACTGTGATACATATGATGGCTTTGAAAACTGGTCTGAAGCTGTTGTTGTGTGCAGTGATGGTGAGCCGGTAATGGATTTTATAAACATGTCTATGATAGTTCTAGTTGCCCATACGCAAAAATCTATTGATGACATTGTTGAGGCGTATTTATTTCGTGAACTACACGACTTAGCATATTAACAAGGCTTTGTGATGGAGTTAAAACAGTTTTTAGAACTTTTTAACCCCTTACCGGGAAATCACTACATCCAAGTAACTGATAAAATTGATGCAACAACATTGGCTTTGCAAAAACTCATCAAAAATGTAGATGGAGAATTTCATCTTGCATTATATACTACACAAAAACTACAAATACCAAATGAACTGCAAGATACTAAGATTCAATATATACCAAACCTTACAAATCCTTTTAGAGCTTTACCCCGTGATAATGATATAGTTATATTCAAAGATATACTACACAAGCATAAAAACCCACAGATGTTACTAAAAATAGCATACACAACCCTCGCCAATACAGCCGATGTGATAATAATGCAAGAAAAAGGAACTATGGACATAGAAGCAACAAAAGAGTTGCTTGAAAAGTTTGAATTTCGCGCTCCTAACGAGATAGATATTTTAGATAACTATGATTTGGTCATAGCAAAAAAGATGCACATGTGGGGGAATGGGTTGTAATGACATACCAATACCTTAAAAATCTTAAAACCTACAACCAAACCATCAAACTGCTCAACAGTGACAATTTTGCGATGATGGTTGGATTTTTTAACTTTGTTTTTGTGCAAAAGCGTCATATTGCACTCAACCATGCAACAATTATTGGCTACCTTGAAGACTATTTGTATGATATTCATCAAAGTGATGCAGATGCGTATCCTAAAAGTGCCAAAGAGTATCTTGATGACTTTGTCAGTGATAAAAACGGGTATCTGAAGAAGTATCAGGGGAGTGAAGATGAGGCGATGTATGAACTTACACCGCACACTCAAAAAGTATTTGAGTTTTTAGAGAGTCTTGAGCAGCGAGAATTTGTAGGGAGCCGCACAAAATTCAATATCATTTTTGAACTGCTTGAAGAGTTGGAGTTTGAGACGCACTTAAGCGATGCCGAACGAATTGCAGCACTTGAAGATGAAAAAAGAGAAATAGATGAACACATTGCCAAAATTCAAGCCAAAGAAGATCTTCGTTTTGACAGTAGTCGGATTAAAGAACATTTTATGCTTATAGAAGAGCAAAGCCGTAAGCTCAAATATGATTTTGCACAGATTGAATACAATTTTCGAGAGTTAAATCATCGAACAATGGTAAATATTGCCAATGCAAGTGGTGCAAAAGAGGGTGTTTTGGACTCTATTTTTGAGAGTGAAGAGCAGATTAGACAAAGTGATCAAGGGAAGAGTTTTTTTGCTTTTTGGCAAATTTTAACTGATACGCAAAAAAATGAGAAGCTTTCAGAGATGCTTGAAAAACTTTATGAAATTGAAGTAATTCAAAAATTTGACAAATATGAGAGTGTTAAAAATCTCAAGCATGACCTTTTGCTGCATGCAAGTAAAATTACCAAGGTTTCTTCCAAACTTATTGAACAGCTTCGCAGATTTATAGATGACAGAGTATGGATAGAAAATAAAAAGATTCTTGAGTCGTGTAAGAGTATAGAAAAAACAGCGTTAGAGATAAAAGAAGATGCTCCAACAGGAAAAGATTTTTCTTGTATGATGGGCAGTGGTGTGAGAGTAGAAAGTGTTTTTGAAAAATCTCTTTACACACCAAAAGATACAACAAAATTTCTTCAAGAAATTAAAGAAGAAGCAGATACTGTTGATTTGGAGAGCTTTTACAATCTGTTCTATATAGATGAGGAGCTTTTACAAAACAATATAAATACTCTTTTGCAACTTCATCCACAGGTGACACTGCAAAAAGTGATAGAACGCTTTCCTGTTACCAAAGGAGTAAGTGAACTTGTTGCTTATCTCTCCTTGGTACAAAAGCCTTCGTACGATGCTATAATACAAATGGATCAAAAAACGAAAATCAAGATTTGTGATGAGCATAAAAAAGAGAGATGGGTGCTTGTGCCAAAAATTATAATTACAAGAGGAGAAGCTTAGATGAATAAGGATGCCAAGACAGCCATTATTTTGCTTTTACAGGGAATTTTTTATAAAAGTGATAATGAAAAAGCTTTTTATGAGCTCCTTTATAACAGTTATGGAGCCGTTGCGGAGTATTTTGAAACTATTGGACTTTCTCTTGTAATAGATGAAAATGATGGCTATGCCTACTTGAAAAACAGAGTTTATGAAGAGGGTGAAGAGCCATTGCCGAAGTTGATTAAGAGCAGAGAATTAAGCTATAAAGTATCTTTGTTGTGTGTTGTACTGCGACGAAAAATTGCCGAATTTGAAGTCCAATCAGAACATGAAAGAGCGGTGATAAGCAAAGAAGACATAAAAGGAGCGCTTGAACTCTTTTTGGGTACCACTTTTAATGAGGTAAAGATACAAAAAGAGATAGAGAGTACCATTAAAAAAGTACAAGATTTGGGATTTCTCAAGAGGCTTAAAACTGCTGAAGAAGCGTATGAGATTAAACCTGCCATAAAAGCTTTTGTGAACGCAAGCTGGCTGGATGATCTGGATAAAAAACTTACAGAGTACAAAGAGGCAAAGGTATGGAATTAAGATTTGATTTTGCAGAGGACGACAGAAGTGCAGGGTTTCGTTTGCAACATTTTGAATTTTATAACTGGGGAACATATGATAAAAAGATTGTTTCACTCCCGCTTGATAAAAGCAATGCTCTTTTAACAGGCGATATAGGAAGCGGAAAATCAACTATAGTGGATGCTCTGACAACTCTTTTGGTTCCGCATAATAAAATTATCTTCAATAAAGCAGCAGGGGCAACAACAAAAGAGAGAAGTCTTTACTCTTACATCGTTGGTGAGTATAAAACAACCCAAGATGAAAACTTTGGTCATTCCAAAGCGGTAAGCCTGCGTGATGAGAAGAGTTACAGTGTGATTTTGGGACGGTTTGAAAATATCGGCTACGGAGAATCTTTGACGCTTGCACAGTTTTTTTATATTGTCAACAAACAGGTACATAAATTTTTTGTTGTCTCAAAATCCAATTTGGGTATCAAAGAGGATTTTTTTGGTTTTAGTGATATACGAGCCTTGAAAAAGTCTCTAAGAAAAGGCAAACATACGGAAGTTTTTGAAACTTTTAAAGAATATTCACACTTTTTTCGTCGTGAAATGGGCATCAAAAATGAGCAGGCTTTAAATCTTTTTTATCAAACTGTTTCACTTAAAGCTATCGGGAATCTTACAGAGTTTATACGAACCCATATGCTTGAAGATACAAAGATTGATACACAAATTGATGAGTTGTGTCTTAATTTCGCAGAGCTTAATCATGCTCATGATTTGGTGCTTGAGGCAAAAGAGCAGATTAATATGCTGCTGCCGATTGAAAAGGAGCATAAAAAATATATCAAGGCAGATAAAGAACATACACTTTTTGTTACGATGCGGGAAAAGTTGGGGCGTTTTTTCAGTGAGTTTGAGAAAGAACTGCTAGAACAAAAGCTTCAAGAGTATGCCCTTGAACTTACGAAGAAAGCTTCACTGAAAAAATCTCTTGATGAGAAGATAGAAACACTCGGCAATAATATAATAGAGATAAAGTTAGATTTGCAAAAAAACGGAGCCGACAGACTCAATGTCATAGAGCAGGAGAAAAAACAAAAAAATCTCTTTTTGCAAGAAGCAAAAAAACACAATAAAAATTATAATGCACTTTTGAAAGAACTCTCACTCAAGACGGTCTCAAATGAACACAGTTTTTTAAAAACAAGACAAATTTTAAGCGAGCAACTTGAAGGGTTAGAGGATGAGAGAACAAGCTACCAAAACCAGCTTACAATGGACAAAGTAAGCCTTGCCGGTTATGAGCAAAAGCTGGGAGCGCTTGATGTAGAGATAGAGCATCTTCAAAATAATCCTTCTAATATTCCCCGCCATATTTCTATCATGCGTGATGCTATGGCAGAACATTTGGGCGTCGAGCGGGAAGATCTTCCTTTTTTAGGCGAGTTGGTAACAGTCAAGGACAAAGAGTGGAATGGTGCGATTGAGCGGATACTGCATAACAGTGCACTCTCTTTGTTGGTTGACGATGATCTTTACGAAGCGGTGAGCAGTTATGTAGAGACGACAAAACTGGGTGCCAAACTTGTCTATCTTAAAGTAGATACAGCAAAAAACAAGAGTGATTTTATCCAAACGGTGCCAAACTCCATACTGCAAAAAATTGAAGTAAAAGCCGACTCCCCATTTGTCGGTGTGGTCAATAAAATTTTACAAGAGCGGTTTAATATCTCCTGTGTAGAGAGCATGGATGATTTTAGACGCATGAAAAAGGCACTCACAATCCATGGACAGTTTAAAACGAATTTTATGCGACATGAGAAGGATGACAGACATGCAATCAATGATAAATCCCGTTGGGTTTTAGGTTGGGACAATCTTGCAAAACTGCATGAGCTAAAAGAACAGCGTACGCACACGCAAGAAAAAGCTCTACACTTAAAACAAAGAATCAGGCAAACAGAGGAAAAAGAGCATACACTGCAAACAAAAAGGGATATGCTAAGGGATATTTTGCGATATGAAGATTTTGCATCGATTGACTGGTACCGATATGCCAAAGATATAGAGTTGCTCCAAGAGGAGATGGAAGATTTCAAAAGCAGCAGTGATGTTATTCAAACGCTTCAAGAACGACTCTTAAAGGTTGAGCAAGAGCTCAGGCAAAAAAGGCTTGATTTAGATAGTGTGACACAAAAGATAGGGGAGCTCAAACAAAAACAAGACAGCAGAGAATTAGCACTTGGGAAGGCAAAACTCATCATCGCAAATGAAGAACTTTCAAAAGAAACAGAAGATGCCCTGCAAAATCTTAAAACACAGCTCATCAGCACAGCACTCAATCTCAACACTATCACGAGAGCACAAACAACCGTGCGTGAGCATATACAAAGTGA
>JALSKR010000284.1 GCA_026988735.1 Sulfurimonas sp. | reverse complement strand
CGTGCAACATTTGCAATGCCATCCATGACCTACTCCTCTTAAAAGTATAATTGTTAATGACAAAATCGGCCAGGTATTTAATAACTTTAGAAAATATCTGATTTTTTTTTGTTTATTCTAAAATTTTTATGATAATCTTGCGTTTATGAAAGAATATATAAGATTATTACGAGAAGAAAAAGTATTCAGACAACTCTCCATTATACAATTGATATCGTATTTCGGTGCCTGGTTTTCCAATGTTGCTATTTATACCCTGCTTATTGAGTTACATGTATTGGCTTCCATTGTCGGTTTTGTCGCAATGTTGAATTTTTTGGCAGGTGTGATTCAGGCACCGCTTTCCGGACCTGTTATTGACAGAATGAGTCCGAAAAAACTGATGTTGATTTTGATAGCGGTTGAAATTACTGCTACGGTTTCTTTGATATTTGTGACCCGGCTTTCAGATTTGTTACTTTTATATGTATTGATATTTTTTAAAATGGCGGCAGCTTCTTTTTATTTTACAACAGAGATGTCACTTTTGCCGAAAATTTTACATGGAAGCAAACTGCAGCGTGCGAACGAACTGCACTCCATTATCTGGTCACTCTCTTATACACTGGGAATGGCTGTGAGTGGTTTTGTGGTCTACTGGTTTGGTATTAAAACCGCTTTTTTGCTTGATGCATTTATGTTTGTTATAGCTTTTGGACTGCTTTTTAAAACGGAAATAAAAATAGAAATGCTTCATATCGAAGAAAATATTTTCCTTATGATGAAAGAGACTTTTGTTTATCTTAAGAGAGAACCAAAAGCTTTGCATTTGATGCTTATCCACTCTTTTGTCGGTTTGACCGCATTTGATGCCCTGGTGGCTTTGATGGTAGATGAATACTATGCTTCTATTCTTGCAGCTTCACTGGCTCTTGGACTTTTGCACTCTGCCCGTGCTGTAGGACTTGTCATCGGCCCTGTCATTATTGGCAAATGGATTACCAATCAAAGACTTATATATGTATTTATAGCCCAAGGTCTGGCTGTCTGGCTGTGGGCATTTGTGATGCACAATTTTTATCTTTCTCTTGCAGCCAGTGTAGTTGTAGGTTTTTTTACGACTACTTTGTGGTCCTACAGTTACACGCTTTTACAAAAGAATATAGATGCGAAATATTATGGAAGAATTGTTGCCTATAACGATATGCTTTTTCTTTCATCAGCTGCTTTTACCTCTTATATGATTGGTTTTTTGGCTACACATTCATTTTCTTTAGAGCTAATTACAGCTATAATGGGCAGTGGTTTCTTTATAGGTGCAATTTACTATAAATATGTGCTGCGAACACAAAAAATAAAAGAGATTTCCTTATGAGTTTTGCAATACTGGGCGGTTTACTGTTAAACATCGGTGCGTATCTTACCTATAAGGGAAAGATTTATCAGGCAGTGATTGTTTACCTGTTTGCTGATGTTTGCTGGATAATAATGGCAGTACAAAAAGAGGATGTGATTGGCGCAGGATTTATTGTAACAGGTACAATATTCGGGTTTTTGGCATATTTGAAAATGAAAGAGGGTGTTATGCGTAAAAGTTTAAATGAGGCGGATGAATGATTTATAAATCAAAAGAGGGTGATATAAGTTTAGAGAATCTGACGCGTCTGTATGGTGCGGTTGTGATTGATATGCAGGGTGAAATCGCTGAAATGAGCTTGGAGTGGTTTGACTTATATGGTGATAAGGTAAAACTCATAAACTATGTACTGGTATTTGATTATACACCACCGGGAGAAAACCAAAGAGATAAGAAAGTTTTGGAGTTTGATACAAAAGAGGCACTGATAGAAACGATGCAAGAGGTAGCACAATTTTTTCAAAAATAATTTCAAAAGATACTAAAAAAGTACTCTCTCTTGCCTTTCCTGCAGCACTCAAACATCTTGTAGATATTTTACAGGTGCTTATAGATATGCTTATGGTGGGAACTGTAAGCGTTGCGGCGTTAGCGGCTGTGGGTATGAGTATGCAGTTTATGATGATTATCAATGTATTGATGACGCTCTATGTCATAGGTGGTAATGCGCTTATTTCACGATTTATCGGACAGGGGAGAAAAAAAAGAGCCTCGGCACTCCTTTTTTCGCTTGTTCTGCTTGCCATATTATTGGCTTTTTTTGTAACGATAGGCGGATACTTTGGCAGTACACATTTTTACAGCTGGATGGGGGCGACCTCCGCTGTTGTAGAGCAGGGGAGTATCTACTTTAAAATATTGTCACTTGGGATTGTTGTTATATTTTTGGATAATCTGCTTTATAATGCCCTCAGTGCCGCAGGAGATACCAAAAGTTCTTTGTATATCAAACTTTTTTCTGCCGCTTTGAACGCTTTTTTAAATTATGTGCTGATATTTGGGCATTTTGGATTTGAAGCACGGGGCATAGAAGGTGCGGCTATTGCGACAGTCATCTCTTATATTTTTAATGTGGCAGCTTATTATATACTTATAAAAAAGATGAATTCCAGTCTTGATTTTATCCCGATTGTACGACTAAAAGATGTCAAAAGAGTCTTAAAAGTAGGGTGGAGTGCTGCCCTTGACCGTGGTATTTCGAGTATGAGTTTTTTGGTTTTTGTCTCGATTATAACTGCGTATGGAACAGCAGAACTTGCGGGCTATCAAGTAGGGCTTCGGGTAGAGGGAATAGCTTTTATGCCCGGCTTTGGTTTTGCCATTGCCGCTATGGCTTTGGTGGGGCAAAATATAGGAAAAAAAGATTTTGACAAAGCCTATAACATGGGCATAATATCCGGAAGAATTGCCTATGTTTTTATGGGCAGTGTCGGTCTTGTTATGATACTTTTTCCTGAATTTTTAGTAAGCTTTTTTACAAGAGATCCGCTGACTATAGCGGTTGCATCTAAATACCTGATTTTAGTAGGACTGGCACAGATTCCATTGGCAATTATGTTTGTTTATTCTGCGGCACTTCGAGGTGCGGGAGCTACAAAAACAACACTCAAAGTCAATGTTTCTTCCTTATGGCTCTTTCGTGTAATACCATCATACATAGCTTATCATATGGGCTATGGAGTTGTTGTGATTTTTATTATTATGAATATAGAAACACTGATAAAAGGGATAATTTACTGGTATCTTTATTCAAAAAGAGAGTGGCTACACACAAAGGTTTAAATGCTACTTAGTTTTTTATATCTTGTGTGAGCCTGTTTGTAAACTTTATTTTTGAAATATATTCGCTAAATTGTTTGTATATATCAGTTGCAGATGCCAATTCATTTTATTATTTATCGTAAATCTGTTAAGTGTGCTGAGAGTTAAACAGGTTCAGAAATAAACATATAAATATATGCTTATTTTTTCAGCCTAAAAAGTGAATTTTCAAGCACAAGGGTGTACGGTCAAAAAATCTCTACAGTTTTTATCATTCGGAAACATAGTAACAAACTCTTGATAAGTTCGTGGATAATCTGTTCCAGTAACTAAAATTTCATTTTTATGTGTATTTTTTTAGAATCCATATATCATTATAGCGAAGGAGGAGCTAAGTAGCTACCCCACACTTTTTTTCATTATTATTTGTTTCCATAGCGAATAATGCTCTAAATTCAACTCCTCCTGAATTATCACTCACATTATCAAATGTATACCAATCTAAATAATCTGTACCCCATATTATCCATTTTACCAATTTATTTTTAGAAATAGGCATATTCAAACTTCCAGATAATGTGGCTTTTTGGATATAACGGTCGAATAGAACCATAAATTTCCGCTAGGTAATTTATTGTGTTCTTATATTTTGTTGTATATTTTAAGTGCTTTCAAGAAAACTACAAAATCTTTCTGCTTCATCACATTCATTTCTAACTTTTTGTAAATTTTCTATTATTTTCATAGCATATGGTGTATAGTTACTTTTGCTAAGTTTTTTTCGATTGCCTTCATCATAGCAAATATATTGAAAGTTTAAACTACATAATAATTCAATAACATTATCAATATTTTCAAAATCAAAGTTATCTGATAACTCGGAAAAAACTTCTTCAGTTCGTTCATGTGTTGCAAGTAACCATGTTTCAGTTGACTGTGTAGAAAGTAATAAATAAATGGTGTCAGGTAAACTACTTTCACCTAACCAATTTAAAATAGCATTTTGTGCAAATCTTTTTCTAGCTTGTTTTGTTGTACCAGTATAAGAGATTGCTAAATCTGTAATATAATTAACAATATCAGTATCCATTTGAATAATAATTGCTTCTGCTCCAGATAATACTAATTGTGTTCTCCAATTTTTATGTTTAGCAGCTAAAGCTTCAAGTGAATTTGATGTTATATTAATAGAATTACCATATAGTCTACACCACTGTCTCACTTCTTCCCAACCATGATTAGGATATCTTCTTGTTGTGGCATCTCGTTGGGGAGAAAGCTCTTGAATTTTAATTTGTTCGTCAACGGTTTGAGAAAGTTTTTTTGCTATTTCATTGATAACTAATATATCAGTTGGACCTTCACATACCAGTAAATACTTTTTTATCATTAGAACCCTTTTGGCAATCCACCGATAGCTCCAGATAGCCATATTTCGGATAATTTTAAACCGAAATGTGTTTGTTCCCATTTTTCTTTTGTCATATTTTTAGGGGGTTCAATCCTAGTAAATTGTGTTTCTCCTATATCATTTCTAGAAACAACAAACAATCTGTGTTTTGGATTAAATAAATCAATCGAATCCAGAGTTGTTGGGTTGTGTGTTGTTAGAAAGATTTGTTTTTCAGGATGTTCTTCTAAAATATCAATAATTTGATTCATTAATTCTCTAACTAGACCAGGATTTAATGTACTGTCTATATTATCAATGGCAAATATATCGGGGCTTTCATCATGAATTAATAATACTAAAACAAATAAAATATATAAGGCACCTTCGCTGACATCATATGCATAAAGATCATTAAAATTTGTTTTCATAAATTTATCTTTATATGTAACTAAAATATTACCTAAAATACTTTTTTCTGGAGCTATCTCTGTATTGATTTGATCAGTAATACCTATAGATTGAAACCATTCTAGCAAATGAAAAAAACGTTGTAATTCCTCACGATTTTTATTTTTTAATATATCGGAAAGAGCTGTAGCTAATCCTCCACCATATAAACCTAGAGGACCATCAAAAATATTATCACTAGCAACACCTCTTAAAATAGGTGTTGATGGAGAAAAAATAGAAAATTTTGCTAGTTTATTTAACAAATCGCTATGTTCACCTTCATAATTTTGTAAAATACTTAAAATACTTTTATTTTGTGCTAGCTTAGGAATAGTTTTATTAAATAATGTTGCACCTGCTCCAGATCTTCCAGCTATTTTTTTATTGTTTTCTGATAATTTTTCAGAAAAATAAGATAAAGATTTTTTATTTGTGTGGAGTTTGAAATTATAACTGTAATTTTTAATCTTTAATGCTAATTCAAAATGTTTTTTACGATTGATATTTCTAAATGAACTTCTAAAAATTTCTGGTGATGAAAGTCTCGCACCTTTAGAAGAAAGCTTTTTGTAATCAATACCACCTTCAGCCGATGAAGAAAGCATAGCTAAGGCTTCTAAAAAGTTACTTTTTCCTGCTCCATTGGTCCCGATTAATATATTTAATTGACCAAGATCTAAAGTCTGTTCTTTTATAGATTTAAAGCCTTTAATTTCTACTTCTTTTATAATTTCATCCATACTTTTTTACCTTAAATATTTGAAGTTTTAATTATAGCAGAATTTTCTATACAACGGTTGAATTGAGAAATATTTGAGCCGCAGGGTCAAATATTTCTCTCCAATGATTTGTTAGACAAGTTTTAATCTTTAGGGATATTTATTTTTTTTACAATACAAATATCTTCTATTTCTTTCGT
>JALSKR010000283.1 GCA_026988735.1 Sulfurimonas sp. | reverse complement strand
AAAGCAGACACCTTTATTTAAAGCGCAAAGCAGCAGTGCTGAAATCACAACGCAACAGATTGTAGAGACTAAAGTCACTAATCTTGCAACGCAAAAAACTCCCAAACAAAAAGAAAACGATACATTACAGTTGTTGTTACGTGGAGACAAAGTCACTAAAAATGAGCTTGGCCTTACAGCTGACTTTTCAGTAGCAACTGCAAGAGTAATTGCACCACAGGCAGCACGAGAAACAGACAAATCATTAGCTTCACTTTTGAAAGATGATACTTCTGGTGATGTTGATTTACAAACAAAGACAGATGGATTGCAAGTTGCAAAAGCAGACAGTTTTGAAGTAAAACTCAATGAAGCGAAGCAGATGGTAAAATACTTATCACAGGATGTCAAATCGGCAATTGAGGACTATAAATCTCCTTTTACAAGAATTAAAGTACAACTGCATCCACAAAAAATGGGTGAAGTTGATCTGACTATAGTGCAACGCGGCAAAAATCTTCATGTAAATCTCTCTTCAAACAATGCTGCTATCAATACTTTAGCAATGAATGCGAATGATTTAAAAGTGCAGTTACAAAATAATGGAATACAAAATGCTTCTTTAAATTTTAGTAGCAACATGCAAGGTCAAGATGGTTCAGCTTCACAGCAACAAAGTCAACAGCATAGACAAGAAGCAGATGAAAATTATAACTATTTTGATAATGAAGAAAGACATGAGGAAACAATAAGCTCTTTGGAGATTATAGTTCCAAATTATGCATAAAGGATAAATTATGGCAATAAACGCAGTAGGACAAGATAGCTCAATTTATGGTGATTATACAACATCAGCAGATGTTGTTGAAGATAAAACAAGCTTAAGCAATGATGACTTTATGACACTGCTTTTGGTGGAATTGCAAAATCAAGATCCAACAGAACCGACAGATACAGAACAAATTTTAACACAAACATCACAACTGGCTACTTTAGAGTCAACCGATAACACGAATAAAGCATTAGAGGATTTGTCAAAAACTTTGGCAACTTCAAGTGACTTTGGTGCAATCTCTGCAATTGGGAAAACTGCTGATTTAGGCAGTAATGCTATTGCATATACTGAGGGTGAAGATACAACTTTTGATATTTATTTTCCATCAGATATAGCTTCTGGGAATGTAGAGATACTTGATGTTGATGGAAATATTATTCGATCAATAAGTGCAGAACAAGGATCATCCGGAGTATATACATATACATGGGATGGAAAAGATACAGCAGGGAATGCTGTAGATGAAGGTGTCTATTATGCTACTGCTTCTTATACAACTCCACAAGGCGATAATCTCACAACACGGGTTGGTACCTATCCGATAGAATCTGTTCGATTTGATTCTGGAGAGACATACGCAAAAGTTGGTTCTGGATATGTAGCACTTTCTGACATAGCAGAAATATACTAAGGTGATGTTATGACACAAGCATATTATACCGGTCTTAGCGGACTACAAACTAATTCATACGGAATAGATATAATTTCTGATAATTTGGCAAATGTAAATACCACTGGATATAGAGGCGATACATATGAATTTTCCTCTTTGTTTGAAGATGCCTTGAGTAATACAAATTATGGAGTTAGTAATGACAGTATAGGGCTTGGTACAACACTGCAGGCAACACCTATGACGCAAACCTCAGGTTCATATATCCAGTCTGAAAGAAGCACAGACCTCTCCATAATGGGAGAGGGCTGGTTTGGTGTGCAAAGTAATGCAGAGCCTGTCTATACCAGAGACGGAGCTTTTACTTTTGATGTTAATAATGATTTGGTCACAACAGATGGATATCATGTGCTTGGTACGATGGGGAATAATATAGACAATGAAGTGTTAACACAAACTTTAGAGACAGTTCCTTTAAATGATGTTGGTGCACAGGAGAAGTTGCAGTTTCCTAAAACTTTGACATATCCGGCAGAGCCGACAACAACAGCACAATTTTCTGGTAATATCGGTACAGAAGCAGAACTACGAACAATGAGTGCAAGGGTAGTCGACCCAAATGGTGTGAACAATGAGTTAAAGCTCGAATTTTCTTTGATAGATCCGCAAAATCCACCAGGAACACAATGGAATGTAACAGCAACAACGGCCTCAATAGACGGAGAGACCATTTATGATACACAAAACGGTGTTGTTTCATTTGATGAAAGAGGTGCTTTGGTTACAAATTCTTTAACCACTATTGACAATAACGGTGCACCTGTTACTATTGATTTGGGCAATGAATTCAGTGGTGTTGTAGCACTTGCAAATACAGACATAACAGCATCTTCTGTCTCTGATGGTACTATCGGTGGAGACTTGGTAGGATATGATATTAATAAGAATGGAGAAGTTGTTGCTACTTTTACGAATGGTATGCAAAGTAGTGTCGGCAAAGTTGCTGTGTATCATTTTCAAAATGATCAAGGACTCAGTCGTATTTCAGGTACAAGATTTGCACAATCTTCCAATAGTGGAGAACCGATTTTTTATAAAGATGCACAAGGTCAAAATATTATTGGCACAGATATTGCAAACTTTCAACTTGAGGGTTCAAATGTAGATATGACCTATGGGCTAACAGAACTCATAATTTTACAGCGTTCATATGATGCTAATTCAAAGTCAATTACAACTGCTGATGAAATGATACAAAAAGCTTTAAATATGGATGGTTAAAAATGGAACACTATATGCTTCTATTTTTTACTAATATTATCTAGTGAGATAAAAAAGGATTCACAATGTTAAAATCACTCTATGCAGGTATTTCTGGTCTGCAGTCTCATCAAGTTGCTATGGATGTCGAGTCTAACAATATCGCTAATGTTAATACAACAGGTTTCAAATATTCCCGTGCGAATTTTTCTGATCTTTTGGCACAAACAAATGCTATTGCTACGGCACCTCAAGGGCAACTTGGTGGTAAAAACCCTGTGCAAGTTGGGCTTGGTTCAACTGCAAGTTCAACAACCAGAATTTTTTCACAGGGCTCTCTTCAAAATTCTGATAAAAATACGGATGTTGCAATTCAGGGAGACGGATTTTTCATCATCTCACCGGATGGAGGCAATACCTATAAATATACACGTGCAGGCGATTTCAAGTTTGATGCTGCGGGAAATTTTGTAGATAACAACGGTTTTGTTGCACAAGGATGGTTGCGTGATCCTGTAACCGGAAAAGTTGATTCTACTGCACCAATACAAGATATTAATATCCCACCAGGATTGACGACACCTGCGCAGCCGACTACGGAAGTTGTCTTAAAAGCAAATCTAAATTCAGGACCTTTGGTTGAGAGTTTTTCTCGAGCTTATCCTGTTGATGCAAATGGAAATACAACTGATTATGATGGAAATATTGCAAATTCCGGTGATGTCGGTTTTATGTTTAACAGTAATGGAGAAGCTTTTTCTCTGCAAAGTGGGCAGGGTGTGACTATTGATTATGGTGATGGAACAGTATATACTTATGCGTATCAGCCAGACGGTACAGGAGATTTTCAGACATTAGCAGAGTTAAGGAACAAAATGCAAGGTGATTTACAAAATGTTTCTCCTACTGCAACGGTTGTTGTGGATGAACAGGGTAAAATAAAAATTGATAATTCTGCAGCTGGTGGTGCTGATTTAAATATTTCTATAGAACCAATCACAGCAGGGGTAACAGAAAATACACGCTTTTTAACTACAATGAGTGCCTTGGAAGGGAGTCTGCCAAACACAACGGGAGCAACTGCTTTTTCCCAAGATTTTAATGCGGCTACACACTCGAGTTCTATTGATATATTTGATTCCCTGGGGACAAAACACACGCTTAGGACAGAGTTTAGAAAAGTTTCTGCGAGTAAATGGGATACAAAAATTACCGTTCCCGAACCTGCAACTATCAGTACAGTGGCTCCAACAAATCAAGTGACAGGTTCTATAACTTTTAACACTGATGGCTCACTCAGTACATATGATCCTCCAAGTGTTTCTTTTACCGGAAATAATGGCTCTGCTCCAAATCAAACTGTTAATCTTTCTCTTGGAACACCAAATAGTTTTGATGGCATGACAAGTTTTGACAGCAGAAGTGCAACTTCAGGTATCTCTCAAGATGGTTATACCGGAGGAGATTTAGTGGGAATCAGAATTGATCAAAGCGGTACTTTAGTCGGTTCATTTTCAAACGGTCGTTCTTTTGGTTTAGCACAAATTGGAATGGCAAAATTTACAAACAACGAAGGATTATCTGCAGAAGGTGGTAATGTCTATAATCAAACAGCCAATTCTGGTGACCCTATTATAGGAACAGCTGCTACTGCCGGGCGTGGATTTATACAGAGTTCAGCACTTGAAGCATCAAATGTTGACCTTTCTCGAGCACTGACTCAACTTATAGTCATTCAGCGTGGTTATCAGGCAAACGGGAAAACCATTACAACTTCTGATCAGTTGCTTGAAACATTAATTGGATTAAAGCGATAGATTCCATTTCCTTTTTTGGTATAATTCTTTTAATATAAATTGAAGGAATTATACATATGCAATTCTCAGCCCCACTCAAATCAAATTCAAAAAAAATCATGCTTTTAGGTTCCGGCGAACTTGGAAAAGAAGTTATCATCGAAGCACAGCGCTTAGGTTTGGAAACTATAGCCGTTGATAGATACGAAAATGCTCCTGCCCACCAAGTAGCCCACCGTTCACATGTAGTTAATATGCTTGACAAAGATGCTCTTTTGGAAATTATCTATCGTGAAAAACCTGATTATATTCTGCCTGAAATTGAAGCGATAAACATTGATGCACTTTTTGCAGCTGAAGACAGAGGTTACAATGTTATTCCAAATGCAAATGCAGTAAGCAAGACGATGAACAGAAAAAACATCCGTACTTTTGCGGCAGAGGTTTTGGGACTTAAAACCGGACCATATAAATTTGTAACAACACAAGAGGGTATGCTTGAAGCGGCAAAAGAACTTGGCTTTCCCTGTGTGATTAAGCCGGTTATGAGTTCAAGCGGGCATGGACAGAGTATTGCAAAAAGTGAAGATGATATTCCTGCATCATGGGAAGCGGCAAAAGAGGCTCGTGGAGATGCCAGTGAGCTGATTGTTGAAGCTTTTGTAGATTTTGATTATGAGATTACAATGCTTACGGCTCGTAATGGCAAAGAGACAGTTTTTTGTGAGCCTATCGGACATGAACAACGCGATGGAGACTATGTTTTTTCATGGCAACCGATGCAAATGAGTGAAGTGGCAAAAGAAAAAGCGCAAAAAATTGCAAAAGAGATAACAGATGGTCTTGGCGGTCAGGGGCTTTTTGGCGTTGAACTTTTTGTAAAAGGCGATGAGGTCTATTTCTCAGAAGTTTCCCCGCGTCCGCATGATACAGGAATGGTAACGCTTATTACGCAAAGTCAGAGTGAATTTGCTCTGCATCTGCGTGCTGTTTTAGGTCTGCCGCTTGGATTTACTTTTTATGGTGATGGTGCATCGGCTGCATTTAAAAGCGAAAAAGAGAGTTTTGCTCCTGTTGTTGATGTAGATGAGAGTCTCTTTAGCGATAACTCCTATGTAAGAGTATTTGGAAAACCTGAAGCACATAAAGGACGCCGTTTGGCAGTCGCACTGGTTTTTGACAAAGTAGATGCTGCACTTGAAAAAGCGCGTGAACTTATTACAAAAATAAGAGATATGTAAATGCAAAAGAAAAGAATAGTTTTACTCGATACACTGACTTTTGGTGATACTGACCTGTCTTGTTTTGATACACTTGGAAGTGTTAGGGCTTATAAAAAGACAACACCACAAGAGACACAAGAGCGTATAACAGAGGCAGAGGTTATAGTAACAAACAAGGTTGTTATAACAAAAGAGCATATGCAGCATGCAAAAAATCTCAAACTTATTTGTGTTGCGGCAACTGGGATGAACAATGTTGACCT
>JALSKR010000282.1 GCA_026988735.1 Sulfurimonas sp. | reverse complement strand
ATAAAAATAGCGAAAATTAATTCCGAGGAATCAAAAATGAAAAAAGTCGTTATATTGGGTGCAGGGTTTGCAGGATTACATATATTTTATAAAATTCGTCACCTTGTCGGTAAAAAGATAGACATTACTGTCATTGATTCAAGATCTCATTCACTTTTAAAACCTTCTCTTCCTGAAGTCTCCTTTGAAGGTGCTCCTGTTTCTCACTCTCTTATAGAACTCAAGCATACTTTAGAGGGTCGCGGGGCTGCTTTCATTCAAGATGAAGTGTTACATGTAGATGCGAAAAACAGTCTCCTAAAACTTAAAAATGGCAACGAAGTTCATTATGATTATATTTTTATAACTGTCGGTGCCGTAAAAGATTATGATGCTGTAAAAGGCTTTAGAGAGTTTGGATACTCTGTATGTGATGATATACAGGCACAAAGACTATGGAAAAGAGTTCAGAAATTTGAAGGTGGAAAAATTGTGACGGGTGCTGCAAAAAGCACCTGAGGGAAGCGTGTAAAAGCACCTGACTTGAAAGCACCGTGTGAAGGACCTATCGGCGAGATTATGTTTATGCTGGATTATTATTTCACGAAAGAGAAGTTACTTAAACGGGAGAAAGATTATAAAATAGATGTTTTTACACCGGGTGAGATTTTCTTTGAAGATGTCGGTGATAAGCCAAGAAATGCTATTGGTAAAATCATGCAAGATCGAAAAATGACACTTTTTAAGAATAAGATATTAAAAGAAATAGGGAAAAATTTTATTGCCTTTGAAGATGGTACGAAAATGGAGTGTGATTTGGCTATTGTCATTCCGCCTTACAGTGCACCAAAAGTATTGTTAGATTCGCATTTAGGTGATGAAAAAGGCTTTATTCCTACCGATACACAAATGCGCCATTTAGATTATGCAAATATATTTGCAGCAGGTGACATCACAGCTCTTGCACAACCAAAGCTTGGGCATATAGCAATTATTCAAGGCGCGATTGCTGCGGCTGCTTTTATGCGGGAATTGGGTGAAGATGTGACAATACCTGCATATAAACCGGAAATTTTTTGTATTATGAACATGGGTGGTCATAAGGCAACGCTTATTGCCTCTGATATACTTTATGGCGGTACAAAAGACAAGGTTTTCCATTCACCGCTTGCGAAAATGATGAAATGGGGATTTGATAATTATCTCTACTACAACAAAGGACATATGCCACCTGATTTGGCACTTGAAGCGACAGATAAACTGGTGAAGTTTTTATAATATCAAATTTCGGGATGATACAATCATTGCAGAGGAGAGGCATATGTATGATGAACTCAGTATATTAGGATTAGTCTTTATTAATATTATTGTTGTTTTCTATATATACAGATATTTTAAAAACAAATATGCAATACAAATCAAAAAACTGCAGCAGCAAAATTCTGATTTACAACAGAAAGAATCCGTTACACCTCATGAGATTGAATATACTGATGCAAAAAAAAGTTTTGTTACAGAGCAGATTAAAAAAATAGAAGCACTTGAAAAAGAACTTGTCAAACAAAAAAAACGTGTTGATGCAATGAAAATGATTGCAAAAGAAGCTTCGGATGTTAAATCAAAGTTCTTGTCGAATATAAAAACACAATTAACTGCTCCACTTAATGAAATTATTACAAATGCAGACATTTTGAAAAAGGAACTGCATAAGAATCAAAAGGTTGAGTATGTGCAGTATATCTTTCAGTCAGCACATCATCTGCTTGAACTTGTAAACAAAATTATAAAGGTTACAGATTTGCAAAATAACAGTTTTGCACTTGAAGAGCATGCTGTAGATATTGTACAGCTTGTTTCTGACATTATAGATGATGAAAAAGACAGTGCAACAAAGAAAGGGCTGCAATTACATCTGCAAGTAGAGAAAAATATTCCACATGCTTTTATTATTGATGCCAAAAAAGTACAAGAGATAGTAGAAAATCTCGTGCAAAATGCTGTAAAATTTACATATGACGGATATGTAAAAGTCATTATCAGTGCAGATGAAACAAGTATACTGAGAAATTCTCTCAATCTCTCAATCAGAGTAGAAGACAGTGGCATAGGCATTGAACCTGAAAATCAAAAGAAAATATTTGAACTATTCGGGAATGAAAACACAGCACTTGGATTATCAATCAATAAAAAAATGGCGCAACTTATGCATGGAGATATTACTGTCAAAAACAATTTTCCAAAAGGTTCTGTATTTACTTTATATCTGCCTGATATTAAAATTGCGCTTAATGACAGTACGGTTACATGTAAAGATGATATTGGTATAAATTTTTCTCTTCTCAAGCCTCAGGGTGCAAACATAATGCTCATTGATTCAGACAAGGCTACAAAAAACATCATCAAAAAAAGTTTTCAAAATACAGCAGTCAGTATTTATGCTTATGAAAATGCGAAAGAGGCAATACAAATGCTTCAAAAAATTTCTTTTGATATGATATTGATTGATATAGATATTTTATGCAGTGAACAGAGTGCTGTATCAAGAGTTATTGCAAATATCTCCGATGCACCTGTCGTTACCCTGGTCTCTACAAGAGTAAAAGGCAATAATTTGGATTTTGTAAAAACAGATGTTGCCGGACACTTGAAAAAACCGCTCTGCGAAGCCGAACTCTTTAAAATATCACTGCAGATTTTAAATGCACCCAAGTAAAAATTACAAAAAAGTATAGTATAATTCGCAAAAAATTAAAGGCTTAAATTATGTCTGTATATGTTTTTGGGCACAAAAATCCTGATAGTGACTCTATTGTTGGTGCTATCTCTTTATCTTATTTAAAAAATCAAGTAGAGAAAGAGGAATACATTCCTGCTCGTCAGGGTGAGATTACGGCAGAAACTCAGTTTATTTTAGATACATTTGGCGGTGAATTACCAGAGTTGAAAACTTCTGTCGCAGGTGAGAGAGTTTTCATCGTCGACTCTACTGACAAAGCACATTTTCAAGATGATATTGACGAAGCGACGATTATCGGTATAGCCGATCATCATAAACTCGGTGATTTGACAACAGATACTCCTCTTGAAGCGTGGATCAGACCTATTGGCTGTTCAAACACGGTAATTTATGAGATGTACAGATGTTACGGTGTGGAAGTACCAAAAGAGATTGCGGGGCTGATGATGATGGCAATTTTGAGTGATACGGTTATATTTAAATCACCAACATGTACCAAAGTGGATACAAAAGCAGTCAAAGAGCTGGCACAGATTGCCGGTGTAACAGACTACAAAAAACTGGCTATGGAGATGTTCATAGTCAAATCTGCCGTGGATGGTGCAAGTGCGCGAGATTTAAATACGCGTGATTATAAAGAGTTCAATATGAACGGCACAAAGGTCGGTATCGGTCAGCTTGAAATGGTTGATATTTCAGTACTCGAGCCTCGTGAAGAGGAACTGCTTGAAGATATGAAAAAGATGAAAGAAGAGGGTGGACTCCATACTGTTTTAATTCTTTTGACAGACATTATGAAAGAGGGTTCAAAACTTTTGGTTGTCAGTGATGATGAGTCAAAAATAGAAAAAGCATTTGACATTAAACTCCAAGACCATAAAGCATGGCTCGATGGTGTACTGAGCCGTAAAAAGCAGGTAGTGCCTTTTGTTCAACCTCAGTTCTAACTTTTTTTAGATTTGTTTGAATAGTGCGTTGCACTGACAATATCACCGATGATTGCCCGGTGGTAGAGGTAGGGTTGTTTTATATTGCTTATAACATACCTGCCTCCGGATGTCGTGATTACTTCCAGAGTACCCACATCAATAATTTTAGTAAATCTTTTGCTGAACGGTTTGATATAGATAGTTCTTATCTCTTCAAGATTGATCGGGAAAATCTCTTTTTGCACCCGTCCTTTTAAAATAATGAGTCTTTTTTGTGTAAGCAGACAGTTATAGGATTTTTTTTCTTTTATCTCATCGAGATGAACAAAAAAAGTTCGAATCATTAAAACAATACCAATCACACCTATTTCATATTCATACCCTATAAAAAGCAGCAGTGACCCCAACGCATAGAGTTTTATCATAGGCAGATAAAATGTTTTTGATATTTCCGCCCGTACCAAAACCGATTCGTCTTTATGGAGAACCTTCTTAAAATTTTCGATGATATTTTCCTTTTTGTATCATTGTCTATTCTGTATAAAGGTATCTTTTTATCTTCTTTGTCGGTGTTTTGACAAAAGGCTCGATCTGCTCTATAAATTTTTGAATCTTGGAAAATGAAGCCAACTGTGAATTGACCTCTATGCGCATATTTTCCAGATACTCAGCAATTTTTTCTCTTACTTCATTTTCGGGCATATTGTGTGCCTTAAACATCTTGTCAATTAACTCATAATCAAGATGTATTCTTGCAACAAGTTTACCGTCTTTTTCCATAACAAGTGAATCTAAAACAGCTTCATTCTGATTGATGATTGCCTCAATCTGTTCAGGGTAGATATTTTCTCCGCCGGGACCGATTATGACATTTTTGCTGCGCCCACTGATAAACAGATACCCGTCTTCATCAATATAGCCCAAGTCTCCTGTATAAAACCATCCGTCCTTGATGACCTCTTTTGTCTGCTCTTCATCTTTGTAATATCCAAGCATTACACTCGGCGATTTTGTGATGATTTCTCCCTCACCGTTTTGGGGGTTTGGGTCTTTTATCTGCACCTCAACACCGACCATAGGTAAACCGGTAGAACCTATTTTAATCGGGTATCCGATTCTTCCTCCTGCTATAAGAGGAGATGTTTCGGTAAGACCATAGCCTACGATGTAAGGAAAATTGGCTTCTGCCAAAAACTTTTCAACATATGGAGAGAGTGCTGCACCGCCTATACCGAAAAATTTTATTCTTCCTCCGAATGTTTCTATCAGTTTTTTTCCTGCAACTTTATTGAGCAGTTTTCGTATAAAAGGAACAGAGTATAGGGTTTTCATGAGAAAAGAACCGGTAAATTTTGGCAGTATTTTATTTTTGTATATCTTTTCTATAATAAGAGGCACGCTCAGCATCATTGTCGGTTTGACACTTGCAAATGCTTTTATAAGAACATTGGGTGTAGGCGCTTTGTCAAGGTAGACAATGTCCGCACCATGGAGTATGGGCAGAATCATACCGACAGTACACTCTAAAGTATGTGCCAGAGGTAAAATAGACAAAAATGTATCTTCCGGTACAATGGTTACATTTTTATAAGCACTCATTGCATTGGTAACAAGATTTTTGTGTGAGAGCATGACCCCTTTTGAATGCCCTGTTGTTCCAGATGTATACAGCAGTGCTGCCATATCATCTTCATCTGGTCTAGGAAGCTCTTTTGATGCCATTCTCTGTGTTAATTTAGATATATAACTGTGATTGGTCAACTCATTGACTACGGATAAGTCATCAAGTTTTATAACAAATTTCATATTGGAATTATCCAACTCTTCTATAGTCTCAAGATGCTTTTGTGATACAAAGACAGCTTTTGCCTCAGAGTGTCTTATAATGTGCTGGACATCAGAGGGATGAAAATCAGGAAGTATAGGCACGATGATGCCACCAAAATAGGTAACAGCAAAATAAGCAACAGCCCAGTTTGGCATATTTTCACTCAGCAGAGCAACTTTGTCGCCTTTTCTTACACCGTTTTTCTTTAAAAGTTTGATCATGGCATGTACATTTTCATGTAACTCTTCATAGCTCATAGATTCGTGATCAACTTTTGATAAAACTTTTTTAGGTCCATAAAGTTCAACAGAACGTTGCAGTAAGCTTGGCAAGGTATAGTCTTTCATATTTTCATAAGGGTATGTAATATCTGTCATGGCTCATCTTTTTTATTTATTTATTTGTTTGTTTGTTTGTTTGTTGATATTATTATACAAGGCATTAGTTGTTAAATTTATAAATTATCTCAATTATATCTTTAAGTTGGTATTTTTGGTTAATCGTCTTACATGTAAGCATTTTAAATATACAATTAATTTTATTAGAGGTACAATTGGGTATCTTTTATTTTGGAGCGTATATTTATGAATATGCATAAAATCA
>JALSKR010000281.1 GCA_026988735.1 Sulfurimonas sp. | reverse complement strand
TCACTCTCACCCAAATAATAGTTTTGTGCAATATTTAAAGACTCCTTGATATTCAAAGCCTTTTCATCTTCATAAACAAACTGCCCTTCATTGAGTCTTTCAAGCATACTTAAACTTCCGTGTTGTACCCCAAGTCTGTTCGCAATCATCTGTCCAAGTGAACGAATGTAAGTTCCCTCACTCACCGTCGCTTCAAAGGTTACAAAAGGATGACAATAATGAATAAGTTTTATATCATAAACAGTTGAGTTGATTTTATTGAGCACAACCTCTTTTCCGGCGCGTGCCAAATCATAAGCACGCTTGCCGTTAATGCGTTTGGCACTGAAAATCGGTGGTTCATACTTCAGTTCTCCCTGTAAAGAACAGAGTACATCTTCTATCTCCTTTACATGTAAAACTTTAGGCATTAGCACTTCTTCTATCATCTCTGTATCAAGTGTATCACTTTTTGCACCAAGCCACAAAGTCGCTTTATACTTTTTTGGTGTTTTATTTAAAAATCTAAAAAGCTTTGTATACGAACCCAAACCTACAAGCAGCACTCCCTTTGCAAAAGGGTCAAGCGTTCCTGCAAAACCCGCTTTTTTGGTTTTATACCTATTTTTTAGTGTATAAAGATATTTGTTTGAACCAATTCCCGAGGGCTTGTATGCAACAAACAGACGATTCATAACTTCTCTACAAATGAGGCAAGAATATCGCGTTTTATTCCTGCAAAATTTATCTGAAGTTTAAACTCCCGTCCTGATTTGCTTACACCGATGATACGTCCTGTTCCGAAAATTTTGTGACGCACCAAATCACCTTTTTTAAAGGCTGTGTTTTTTTCACACTTCAAAGAGCCTTTACAGAGTCCGGCTTCATTGAAAAAACGACTCTTTTCCAGATCACTTCTGCGTCCTTTATAAAACCTGCTCCCTGCATGACAAAGCGTTAAAGTCTCTTTTGCCCGTGTAAAAGCAACATAACCCAGCCGTCTCTCTTCTTCCAAATCACTTCCGTCACCTGTAAGCGGCAAGAACCCCTCTTCCATCCCTATGATAAAAACATGCTCAAATTCCAAACCTTTGGATGCATGAATACTCATCATATAAATACTCTCTCCCTCAACCTGATCCTGTTCACTTTGCAAAGTCAGTTCATTTAAAAATTCATCCAAAGAACTCTGGGGCGATTTTTTCACAAAATCTCTAAAAAGACCATAAAATTCATCTATATTTAGAATTCTCTCCTCACCGTCTTGCATATTTCTGTAAATATCTTTCAAAGAAAAAGTTTCTTCCAAAACATCTATAAACTCATAGGTAGACTCTTGTGCAATCTGGGCAACCTCTTGAATGTTTTTGACAAACTCTTTGAGTGTTGCAGCATTTTTCTTTCTTACTAACCCTTCAAGTTCTTCTAAAGTTGCCTGATTGATATACTCATAAATAGAAGTACCTTTTTTCTGTGCTGCAAGTTCAATCTTTTCTATACTTGCTTTTCCAAGTCCGCGCTTTGGCTTGTTCACTATGCGTTTTAAAGAAAAATCATCATGATTGTTTGTAATGACACGTATATAAGAGATAAGATCTTTGATTTCTGCACGATCATAAAAACGCAGGCCACCGACAAGCTTATAGTTGATTCCAAAACGGTTTAAGCCCTCTTCGATAGAACGGGAGAGAACATTGACACGGTACAAAATAGCGATTTCTTTCGCCCGTACACCGCTCTCAAGTAATTTTTCTATCTTTGTGGCAACTTTTCTTGCCTCTTCATTTTCATCATTTGAATTCAGAGTTGTAACATCGTCTCCACTTCCACGCGTTGCTATGAGCTTTTTTCCCAAACGGGACCTGTTATGCTCAATAAGCGCATTGGCAACCTTCAAAATCGGTGCACGTGAACGATAGTTCTCTTCGAGTTTAAAGACATGTGTCCCGGAAAAATCCTGATCAAATTCCATAATATTGCGAATATGCGCACCACGCCAACCGTATATACTTTGATCATCATCACCAACTACACATAAATTATTATGCACTGTACAAAGTTTTTGCAACAACTTTAGCTGCAGTTCGTTTGTATCCTGGTACTCATCAATCATAATATACTGATACTTTTGTGAGGTAGCCTTTGCCAATTCAGGGTTTTCATCCAAAAGTTTATATGTCAGTGCAATCAAATCATCAAAATCCACCAGGTTGTTTTCCAGTAAATATTTTTCATATTCTGCAAAAACTTCGGCAATTTGTTTATAGCTGAAAAGTTCAGTTTGCTTGTAGGCATCGTCAGGGCTCATTAAAGAGTTCTTATATCTGGAAATTTCACTTGCAATTAACGGTGTCGGCAGTTCAGAGTTTATTTTTTTAATAATTCTTTTTTTATCATCTGTATCTATAACAACAAAATTATTGGCTCTGTTTAGCAGATGTATATTGAATTTTAAAAAAAGAAGACCAAACTTGTGAAATGTACACAGCATTGGAGGATATGCAACATTCTCAATCATAGCAAGAGAACGCTCTTTCATCTCTTTGGCAGCTTTGTTTGTAAAAGTCAAAGTGAGTGTATTTGAGGCCGGAACCCCTACAACCTCTATAAGATATGCCAGGCGTGAAATAATTGTTGTTGTTTTTCCGCTTCCGGCCCCCGCAAGAATAAGAACAGGTCCTTCTGTTTGTTTTACAGCTGCTGCCTGAGACTCATTTAACCGATTAAATATTTTTTCCATATATGTTCACTACTATTGAATTGTATTTGTTAATTACATATATTATAGCTAAAATGTCATAAATTATTACAAAACTATTGCAATAATTATAATTATGAGTTATAATTTTACTATTATTGGTACTTATAGGAATTATTATGTTAAAAGATTTTGCGAAATTACACACGTTTTTGATGGTTATAAAAGAGAAAAGCTTCTCCAAAGCATCAGCAAAACTTGGGATTTCCCAACCTGCAGTCACACAGCAGATAAAGTTTATCGAGGATTATCTTGATACGAAAATAGTCGACAGAAAGAAAAATGGAATTATTCTTACAAAAGAGGGCGAAGATCTTTACAGAATTGCGTTAAGGCTTGAAAAGGCTATACACAGCAGTGAGAAAGAGTTGTTGAAAATAATCAACAAAGAGTTCACTTTTGTTATGGGTTCTTCTTTTGCAATCGGCAACTATGTGCTTCCGAATTATCTCGGTGAAATAAAAAAACGCATCAACAATGAAGTTTTTATGAATGTTGACCTTTCTTCCAACATCATTGACCAACTTGAAGATAAAAAAATAGATGTCGCCTTGATAGAATCTCCTGTCTTTAGAGATGGGGTCATCTACAGAGAATGGGTTGAAGATGAGCTGGTCGTTTTTTCAAACCAGCCTATGAAAAAACATCTGAGTGCAGATGATTTACTGGATTTTGACTGGATTTGCCGTAACGAAGACTCACATACCAGAAGACTCACATCAGAAGTTTTTGAAGAGATGGGCGTACAGTGTAACAATTTTAATGTTATTGGTGTTCTTGCCAGTCCGACTTCTATCAAAGAATCTATTGTACATGCAGATAAAAATTCTGAACGACCACTTGTTTCCATCATGTCCCGTCATGTCATCAAGTCAGAAATTGAAAACGGCAAACTTTATGAAGCAAGACTGAAAAACCATAAAATTACACGAAGTTTCTACATAGCCTATCTCAAAGACAGAAAACATGATGCGTTTGTAGACAATGTAGTCAATTACCTACTCTCTCTTAACAGAGTGTAGGTAGCTTTTTATTTTATAAACTTAGAGTTTTCAGGATTTGAGAGAAAAGATGCCATAGAGTTTTTTACTCCGTTTTCATCTATATCAGCTTCTTTTTTCTTTTCTTCTTCTTTATATGCAGATATGTTAATTAAAACCGGAGTTTCATCAATAATAATCTGCAAAATACTCAACAATGGTACATACACGACACTGCCAAAATTTTCACTGCCAAAACCTGCTTCAAAAATTAAAACATCATCCTCTATTCTTGCAGTCTCAAATGTATATCCTGCCAAAAAGAAAAGTGTCAGTGGTCGAAACTCTGTATTTATACTTTCCGGCAATGCCGGTGCAAAGCTTACATCTTCGATTTTACATAAAATACCGAAATTTTGTTCTTTTTGAAACAATAAAACAATCAACTCCTGAATGTTCTTTTTCATCAGTTGTGCGAAATCTCTATCTTGAATTATATTTTCTAACAAATTATTTCCCTTATATTTTCATTTGGTATTATATCGAAATCTATCATAGCATTCATCAGTGCGACCTGTTTAAATTTATCTAAATCCTCTACAGATATATCCTCTTCAAAAATTTTGCCCTTTTCTAAGAGCCTTGCTCTGGTTGTACCCTCAAGCAAAGGTTTTTTTGGTGTTATCCATTCATTTTTGTACTTCAGTGCAATATTTGCGATGGATGTATCTGTAATGAGAGAATTTTTTACTATCAGTATATCATCGCAAAAAGATTTTTTTTCCAGCAACATATCTATCTTACTTCTGTCATAATATTTTTTGGAGTATTCAATCTCGTCATCAACAACAAGCTTCAAAGTCTGAATACTCTTTTTTTCATACCGATGATATGTAACTCTGTACTCTGTATCATCATAAACAACCCTGCACCGGTAAAATCCTGATGCAGGAGGTTGCAAAACATCTTGCAACAGGATATTTGCATTGCCAAGTGTTTTCTCAAGCCGTTTTTGATGGTATGACAAATAATACAGTTTTGCATCAACTGCTTTTATTGTTTCTAAATATTGGATTTTATTCACTGAAAAGTTCTGTACTTAAGTACCTTTCTCCCGTGTCACATAAAATCGTGACAATTGTTTTACCTTTGAATTCGTCCCGTGAAGCCACCTGCATGGCAGCATATACATTTGCTCCTGAAGATATACCTACAAGCAATCCCTCTTTTTTTGCCAACATTCTGGCCGTTGCTATGGCATCTTCATTACTCACTTTTATCACTTCACTGTAACAGGAGGTATCTAAAATTGCAGGAACAAAACCTGCCCCTATTCCCTGAATTTTATGCGGAGCCGGGCTCTCTCCTGAGAGAATTGCCGATGCTTCAGGCTCTACTGCAAAAACAGCAATATCCGCAATATGCTCTTTTAGTACCTTTGTAGTTCCGGTTAAAGTTCCTCCGGTACCTACAGCTGCCACAAAAGCATCTAACTTTTCATCAGTATCACGCAATATTTCCTGTGCCGTTGTAATTTCATGTATTTCCGGGTTTGCCGGGTTTTCGAACTGTTGCAATATGACGGAATCAGGTGTAGTTTTCTGAATCTCTATAGCTTTAGCAATTGCGCCGTTCATCCCCTTTGCAGCAGGAGTCAACACCAGCTCAGCGCCGAGTGCTTTGAGCAGGTTTCTTCTCTCTACACTCATTGATTCGGGCATAGTTAAGATAAGCTTCAAATTTTGCGCGGCACAGTTTGCCGCCAAAGCTATTCCTGTGTTACCGCTTGTAGGTTCTATGATGGTCGTATTATCTTTAATGCGTCCGGATTCTATACCTCTGCGTATCATATTAAACCCTATTCTGTCTTTGACAGAGCTTGTCGGATTCATAAATTCACATTTTCCCAATATCGTAGCACCTGTCAGCTTCGATGCCTCATTTAACCTTATTAAAGGCGTATTTCCTACTAGTTCTGTTATATTTTTTGCAATTTTCATTATTTTTCCTCTTGAAGTAATTTTACACTAAAAAGATTATTTACACAAATATCTATCATTTTGTAAACTTCCAAAAATCCGTCAAATCCGTCAAAAAAATACGGATCGGGAACATCTTGACACTCATATGCAAAACAACCCAGTTTTTCTATATTTTTTGCACCTAACTTCTTTACATCTAACTTGTTGTTTTCATCCAGTACAACAATCAAGTCATACAGTTCGATATCTTCTTTTGTAAATTGTCTCGCCCTCAGATGGCTTATATCTATTCCATGCATTTGCGCCACTTTAATGGAGCCTTCACAGGGTGGTTCGCCTACATGCCAGTCGCCTGTGCCGGCAGAATCTATTTTTATAT
>JALSKR010000280.1 GCA_026988735.1 Sulfurimonas sp. | reverse complement strand
TTGTGTAGATACTTATGACTTCAGTGCCGGCTGAGAGTGGCAAGAAAGTTGGCTGTGATGTTTGCCACTTCTTGCGGAGAGAGTTTTTCTATGTCTATGGTTTTGTTTTGTTCTCCCAAAGCACCGTATACCTGTATATCTGTTTTGTTAAAAAGTGCCAAAACTTTTGCACCTGAAGCGACTGCAAGATGCATAGGTCCTGTATCCGCACTGACATATAAATCACAGACTTGAAAAAATGCCCCTAAAACTCTTAAATCTTTGTTGGCATATTTCAAAACCTTTTCGTTAAGTTTTGTAGGAATATCGGGTGAAAGAATATCTATGACAACAATGTTTGCATCAAGTTTAAGGAGTGTGTCTACCCACTCATTCCACCATTCATCACTTATTTTTTTATCAAATCGTGCATTTCTGAAGATGGCTATAACCTTTGTGTCGGCATCAATGTTGTTTACATGTAACAGTGAAAGCAACTCTTTTTTTGCCTTTTCTTTTTCATTTTGTGTTGGTTTTATATCAAGTGTTGGCATTTTTTTGGGAAAATCAATTTTGAAAAACCGTAAAAACTCCAGACTTTCAAGTCCCATATGCCTGTAAGTCTTTAAACCTCTTTCTTGAACATGTGTGAAATTCGCCCAGAGTTTGTCACTTGCAAAACTGGCTTTGTATTTTGCTTTTATAAGTGTCGTAACAATTTGTGCACTGGTTGAACCGCCGGAAACATTTAAGGCAACATCATACTTTTTTGCTCTTGCTTGCTTGATATAGGCAAGCATATCAAGCGGATGCAACAGCAGTTTTCTGGGAATATCTATGACTTTGTCAACATTTGGCAGAGGTTCAAGAATTTTTCCGGCAAGTCTCATACCTACGATGATATCTATTTTTGCATTGGGTATCTCTTTTGCAAGTTCGTTGATAAGTGGCGTTAAAAAGAGCAGGTTCCCTATACGGTAGTTTGGGCGTATGATAAGTATGCTTTTAACTTCATTTTTATCAATGTAAAGTTGATGTGCAGTCTTTTTTGAAAAGAGAGAAAGAAAGCCGTTTATAATGCCGGAGAGTTTTTTTCTTATTATTACATGTAAAGGGTATTTCATAGGAATCTTTGTTTTTTTTGTGTAATTATAGCTAATTAACATTTAAGTCCTTAGTCAAAAATAACACCAACTTCAGAATATCAAAAAGAGTGCTAATGTGAGGCAAAAATTCGCAGGAGCTACTAGTAGCTTTAAGGATTTTTAACGAAGCAGTAGTACTCTTTTTGATATTCCCTTCGGGTGAGTCAGAGAAAGTCCTATTTCGTCGTTACATCTTCTTGAATTAGCTATGGCTAGTCCTGCAAAGAGGTGTCTTGAACTAGAACTCTCTCTGTCTCACTGAAGTTGGTGTTATTTTTAACTAAGGACTTATATATGAGAGTTAGTGTAAAATGTCATATTAACTTAACGGAGTGCATTTGAAAGAAATTGTTAAAAGATTCTGGCCCTATATAAAAGAGTATAAACTCTACTATTTGCTTGTCATTTTTGGTGGCTTACTGATTCTTGTGTCAACTGTGGGAACTGCGCAGATTATGAAGCCTATGATGGATGATATGTTCATAAAAAAAGACAAAACCATGCTCTATATCATTCCTCTCGGACTTATTGCCATTTATGTGACAAAAGCGATAGGAAAGTACATTCAGACTGTTTTTATGGAGTATATCGGGCAGAGTATTGTGACACGATTTCGTGAAATACTTTTAGACAAGATGATACACCTTGATATGGGGTTTTTGTATGCAAACAGAAGCGGAGAGTTGATTTCGCGTGTGACAAATGACATAGGGCGTATTCAGTTTTTTGTCTCAAATATGTTGCCTGATATGTTTCGGGATCTTTTAACGGTTATTGCTCTTGTTGGGTATATCATTTATCTCAACCCTTTACTCTCTTTTTATACGCTTATTGTTGTTCCTTTGATTATATTTCCTTTGATGAAAATTGCCAAAAAACTCAAAAAGTATTCGCACCGTTCCCAGAGTAAAAATGCCGACTTGGTATCTCGCCTGACAGAAGTTTTTAACAACAGTGAAATCATTAAAGCCAATGCAACAGAAAAATTTGAAGTCTCTCGTTTCAGTGTAGAAAACTGGAAATTTTTCAAAATAAATATGAAAGCCATTTATGTCGGTGCTCTTGTCTCACCAATAATGGAAATCATAGCAGTCTCAGGGCTTGCCATGGTCGTGTATGTCGGGGGTAAAGAGGTTTTTGATGGTAAAATGACTGTTGGTGAGTTTACTGCATTTATTACGGCAGTAGGACTTGTGTTTGAGCCGATTCGTAAACTTGGTGGAACTTATTCGAAGATTCAAGATGCTTTGGCTGCGAGCGAGCGTGTATTTGAAATTATCGACAAAGAAAACAGAGTTATAGAGGGTAGAAAAGAGCTTAAAGAAGAGATTAAAAAAATCGAATACAAAAATGTTGTTTTACAGTATGAGAATATCAATATACTAGATGGTATCAGTTTGACAATCAATCAAGGAGAACATATTGCGCTTGTCGGTGACAGCGGCGGAGGCAAATCAACTTTTATGAATATGCTTTTGCGTTTTTATGACCCCGACAGCGGAGAAATTCTTATCAACGGTACAAATATAAAAGAGTTTAAGCAAAAATCACTTAAACATCATATAGCCCTTGTCTCTCAGCGCATTTATATATTTCAAGATACCCTGGCGGCAAATGTTGCTTACGGTGAAGAGGAAATAGATGAAGCAAAAGTCATAGAAGCGTTAAAGCTGGCAGATGCCTATGATTTTGTGATGCAGCTTGAAGATGGGATTTATACTATGATGAGTGAAGCGGGAGCCAATCTTTCAGGCGGGCAGAGACAACGCATTGCCATTGCCAGAGCAATATACAAACATGCTTCACTGCTGCTTTTTGATGAGGCAACATCGGCACTGGACAATGAGAGTGAAAAACGCATACAAAAAGCACTTGATGCGTACACGAAAGACAAAATCACACTGACAATAGCACATCGTCTCTCTACAATTGAGCATGCTGATAAAATTTTGGTACTGCAAAAAGGGCTTATAGTGGCAAGCGGTACACATAAAGAGCTGCTGGAGTGTTCTGCAGTGTATCAGAGACTGGCTGGAGAGCTGAAAAAATAGTCTCTTACATTTGAGTCATAAAGACTATACAAAGCTTTTTGTTCCACCTTTGTCATACATATCTTTGTATCGGAATGTTATGAGATTTTGCATGATAGCAAAAAGTACCATAAAATTCAAAAAACTGCTGCCTCCGTAGGAAAACATAGGCAGAGGGACGCCCACTACAGGGGCATAGCCTATAGTCATGGCAATATTGACACCCATATAGATAAAAATCATAAAGGAGATGGCGACAGTGACAACCTTAATGTAGTAGTCATTGTTAAATATGCTTAAACTCAGGAGATGCAAAATAAGCATAGCATAGAGTAAAATGAGCGCCAAAGCACCTAAAAATCCGGTTCTCTCAACAACAAAGGCAAAAATAAAATCACTTGTTGCGATAGGCAAAAACTTCATCTGTGTCTGTGTCGCATTCTCTTTGTCTTTTCCTGTCCATCCGCCAGAGCCTATGGCGATGATAGACTGCTGTACATGATACGATGGTTTTTCACTTAAAAAATCTGTAATTCTCTCTTTTTGATAATCGTGCAGCATAAATTTATAGACAAGTGGTGAAAAAATCAAAATTCCTGCAACAATAGTGGCTATAATTTTCCAATAAACACCTACATAAAATAAAACACCATAGCCTATAAGCAGTAAAACAAGGGCTGTACCCAAATCCGGTTCTTTTGCAATAAGAACAAAAGGGAGCAGTATGTAAAAACTGATGCGTAAAAAATCTTTGAGTCTGTAGCCTTGGATGGGAGGAGGATTTTTATGTATAAGATAGGCAAGCATGAGAATCAGTGCAGGTTTTACAAATTCTGAGGGCTGTATGGTTGCATTGATGAAGGGTATTTCTATCCACCTTTGGGCTCCAAGACGTGAGTGTCCGAAAAGTTCTACTGCAAAAAGCAGGGCAATATTGCCCCAGTATATAAAAGGAATAAGCCAGCTCATCCGTCTTATAGGCAATAAAAACACAATCAAAAAGGCTATAAATGCAACACCGACATAGGCAAGCTGTTTCTCGGCAAGAGCAGGAACGGCTTCACCGATGAGCCAATGAGACATAATTACCAAAGGAATGATAAGAATGATGGAAAAAAAGTCAAATTGTGATAAAATACTCTTATCAAATCTCCACAAATTTGTAACTCCAAAATAAAATTATTATGATTGTATCATAAAGGCTGTAAAGAATGATAAACACACAAGAATACAAATGCGTAAATCCTGAAAGACTGGATACTTTTTTGACTGCACAAATAGGGCAGACCCGTTCACAAATAGCAGGATTGATCAAACATGAATGTGTCTTTGTAGATGGAAAAAAAGTTCCCCGTCCAGGCGTAAAACTTAAATCAGGACAGACAGTCAGGGTAGAATTTCCTGAAGCGAAAGAGGAAAAGGCACTTGATGTAGATTTTGATGTTGAAATTTTATATGAAGATGATGATGTTCTGGTCATAAACAAGCCAAGCGGAGTGACAGTGCATCCGGCACCGAGTGTCAAAGAAGCAACCCTGGTTGACTGGCTGAAGCACAAAGGCATAAGGCTTTCCACTATCAGCGGGGAAGAACGCCATGGAATTGTGCATCGTTTGGACAAAGGAACGAGTGGTACTATGGTTGTTGCCAAAAACAATGCAGCCCATGAGTTTTTGTCACAGCAGCTGCAAGACAAAAGTATGGGACGTTACTATATTGCTGTCATTGTGCCGCCTTTAAAAGAAGACATTACTGTCATAGAATCAAACATAGGCAGAAGTTCTCATAACCGTTTGAAAATGGCATCGGGACTCGAACATGCAAAGTATGCAAAAACGATGTTTAAACATCTGGCTTTGAGTGAAGATGAACATACACAGCTTATAGCCTGTAAGCTTTTTACCGGAAGAACCCATCAGATAAGGGTACACCTTGAGAGTATGAACCGTCATATTTTGGGAGACCATATCTATGGATTGAGCCCAAGACAGGAGAATTCGGAACGTATTTTGCTGCATGCCTATATGATTTACTTTATTCATCCGAGAACAAAAGAAAAGTTAACTTTTCAAGCAGAGTTTGATGCTATAATGCGAGAAACAATTTATAAAAAATTTGATACGGAGATTTTAAATGAAGTTATTGAGCCTGAGTACATTATGCACAGTTTCACTGCTGATTCTTAGTGGCTGTCAGGGAATAAGCCCGCTGCCAAAGAAAAAAGTTGCTATAGACTCTACTCTGCCTGTTGTAACGCTTACAAGAAACGGAATCATGCGTGATATGAAAACCGTAGCTTTTGAATGGAAAAGTATAAAAGATCCGCGTGTAAACGGTATTTATGTCTATAAAAAAGTTTTAGGGAAAAAAGTCACAAAAGAACTGGATTATTATGACACTGTAGACAATAGATTTAAAACACACTATCTTGATGCAAAGAATGAACCGGGTACAAAATACAGTTATGCTTTTAGGGTGGTTTCCAAAGATGCACAGGGCAAGCTCAGTAAAGTATATAATGTCAGCACTCTTCCTGTTTTGGAATCTGTAGCATGGATACATTCCATTGCTGGACTTCCGCGAAGTGCAAAAATTATATGGAGACCACATGAAAATCAGCGGGTTGCATCCTATATAATTGAGCGCCAAAGTGTTGAAGATGAGTCATTTAAAAAGATTGCAACACTCAAAGGACGCTTAAATGCCGAGTATATAGATGAGGGTTTAAAAGACAATGCTGTATATCTGTACCGAATTCGGGTAAAAACTTATGATGGTATTGTTTCAAAACCTTCGCAAATTGTAAAATCTGTAACAAAGGCATTGCCAAAAAATGTAGAACATATAAGTGCAAGCAGAAATTTACCAAAAATGATAAAAATCAGCTGGTCTGCTTCAAAACAAAAAGATTTTCATCAGTATTATTTATACAGAGCCAAAGATATAGACAGCTCTTTTGAACTGATAGCAAAACTGTATAACAACAGCTTT
>JALSKR010000279.1 GCA_026988735.1 Sulfurimonas sp. | reverse complement strand
CATAAGGCGCTCCCCAATAAAAAGCCCTGCATTTTTAAGTTCTTGCGCCAGCATAGAGGTGCCACTACGGTGAAATCCTGTAATTATTAGTTGTTTTTTCATCTATTTCTTTTGTATATTCTTATTTATTTCTTATATTTTGAAGTGCATAAAAATAGTTTGTTGCCTCAACAAAATCATCTACTGAGCCACAGTCAAATCTTTTGCCTTTAAATTTATAGGCGAGGACTTTGCCTTGTTTTGCCTGTTCAAGTAAGGCATCAGTTATTTGTATCTCTCCGCCTTTACCTGGTTTTGTATCGCGTATTATATCAAAAATATCCGGTGTGAGTATGTAGCGTCCAATGATGGCTAAATTTGTCGGCGCATCTTTGGGATCTGGTTTTTCAACCATATTGTTGACTCTATAGATACCATCTGCTATTAGCTCACCATCGATGACACCGTATTTGTTGGTCTCTTCTTTGTGTATCTCTTCGATGGCCACAATGGAACATTGATACTCTTTATACAAAGCTACCATCTGTGCCAGTACGCCCTTACCATCCCCTTTGCACAAGTCATCTGCCAATATCACAGCAAAAGGTTCATTTCCTATGAGTGTTTCACCACACAGTATGGCATGTCCTAGTCCTTTCATCTCTGTTTGGCGTGTGTAGGAAAAGGTACATTTGGTGATGACTGAGCGAATCTCTTCCAAAAGTGACTCTTTGGAAGTTCCTTTTATCTGATGCTCCAATTCATAAGAGATATCAAAGTGGTCTTCTATAGCTCTTTTCCCTCTTCCCGTAACAATAGCCATGGTACTGATGCCCGCGTCTAAAGCCTCTTCTACGCCGTACTGTATGAGTGGTTTTGTAAGTACCGGTAGCATCTCTTTAGGAGTTGCCTTTGTTGCCGGTAAGAACCTTGTTCCGTATCCCGCTGCGGGGAATAGGCATTTTTTGATTAGTTGTTGTTTCATGTCCAGTTTCATAATAATTCTACTCTCTCTATTACTGTAATTTTTTCTTTGGTAGTCCATTCTTGCCAATTCAAAACTTCTGTCCATTTAGAAACAAATATAAAGTCTAATTTTCCATAAGTTGCAGCCCTATAATCATATTTACTATCTCCTAAAAATAATGCAGGTAAAGTAATGTTTCCATGTTCTATTTCTCTTTCTAATATGGTTTCTTTTATATCTGGGCTTCCAAAGATGCCGCCATCAAATAGTACATCCAGACCTCTTTTTTTGAAAATGTCTCTTAACTCTTCTTGATCACCTCCAGAGACGATCAACCACTTTGTATCTTTTGTTTTCTCTCTTAACTGGATAAGATTTTCTGCTACTTTGCAGGTTAACATTCCATTTGTAACAGCATTGGCATAAGCAGTTAATAATGCTTCATAACCATAGTCCGCAAGCTCTTTTTCTACGATATTATCTAAAAAATAGAGAAACTTTTTATAGCGAGAGACGCCACCGGTATTTTTATGGTACTCCATCAGCTTTTCGGCAGCTTCTTTTCCGTAAGGCAAGGCAACTTTGTAAAAGGCTTCACTTTTTACTTTGTTTGAATCAAGCACCACACCGTCACAGTCAAATACCAGTGTTTTATAGTGTTCGACATTTATCATAGTGTAACAATTCCTGATTCTAAAATACATTTACCGATTTTGAAGTCCTCTTCCCAGTCTATATCAAAGCTTTCGATCTTGCCAAGCGTATAGAGATAAGGTTTTTCTCCAATTCTGTCATTAAAGTTTTTATAATTTTCTACACTGTTTAAAAAAACAGCACTGTTTACTTCATGCAAGGGCGTAATGGTTTGTGTTCTAGGCCACTTTTCCACACTTCTGTCATAATTGACAGGGCCTTCATCATTCCATAAAAATCCGTGAATCAAGGAGGTACTCATGAGCGAATCATAACCTTTATTCAGAACTTCAAAATAAGTATCGATCATTGTATCATATGCCTGACTATCCAAAAAAGGAGAAGTTACATGTGTCCACAATATAATACCTTCGGGGATCAACTCAAGTGCATGTGCAACAAGGTCATCTGTACTTGTAGTATTGCCCGCCAGAGACTCTTCTCTTTGATGGATTTCCAGTTTATCGGCATTGATACTTTTGGCATAGGCAATAATTTCTTCATCATTAGTACTTAAAATGATTTTATCAATTTTGGATGCACCAAGTAACTGCTTAAGTTTTATCTCTATCAACCCATGTTCAAATGAAGCAAAAGGTTTAATATTTTTTTTAGGTACACGCTGACTGCCTTTCCTGCATGGTAAAAAAACTATAATTTTCATGGATTTTCCTTAATTTAATGGGCCGAAAATACTCAGTGAGGGCATTTTATAAACAGTTGGTGTCACACTGAAAAGAGGACAGGCGTCCTTCTGAGATATATAGAGCTCAAGTAACTTATCCATTTCCAGGTTTCTTGAGTCCCCTGCTGCATAACCATCCAGCCCTGTCAGAAGAATCCGTTTGGCATTGCCGCTTGTCGCAATAGCAAGTGCGTATGCTATGACCAATGCTGTGGGTAGTGTAGCAAATGTTTCTTGAAAATTAAAAGTCTCTTTGGACACACCCAGTCCGAAGTCAAGTGTCTCTTTATTTCCCAACTCATTGCGTACCTGCACCGGTAACATGGACAAAGGTGTCACCAAAGGCTGAGGAAGGTCATAATACTCCATACTGTCTGCCAGCAGGCGTATAGGGTGACAAGCGGCACGTACATCAATAAGCGATTCATCAATAGTTGATTTGGTATTGAGTGCGATCACATAAGGTTTATACTTGTCAATAAATCTTATGATGGCTTTTTTATATTTCTCGGAACTTGGTCCCGTTCCAATAATAAGCACATCTCTACCGGCAATGACATCTGAAGGTTTCCAGCTTCCTCTTGGTGCGCCGCTGAAAAACTCTTTTGCAGACTCCATAGTGTCAATGTTGTATTTGGCACCGCCTTTAAGCTTTAAATGTTCAATAACCGTTAAGATGTCTTCTTCATCATAACGGTTTTCACTAAGCATTTTTTGGATGTAAGACGGGTGTATGTTGTACTTACCTGCCAAATAGTAAAATGCATTGGTTCCCCAACCGTACTGTTCCTGCATAGGTTTAAATGTACGTTGTACCAGACTTATAAGAGGCACCAGATTACATGAGGTTTTACATTTATCACAAAATTCCAGAATGAGATATTCTGTCTGTGTATTACCGGGCCCTCTTCCCATACCGGTGATGGTGGCATCAAGCCAGGAGACACCCATGCTATTGGCTGTCAGTGTGTTTTGCAGTGCCCTGCCCATATTGTCATGTGCGTGAATACCTAAGTCACCTACCCAGTGTAAACGCATCCAAGTCACAAGATTGGAAAGGTCTTTTTCATCCATACCACCCATGCTGTCAGCGAAGTACAGTACATCTATAGGCCATTTTTGTGCTTCTTTTGCAAAGGAAGTAATCTCTTCTTTACTTTTTCCTACCGCCTGCATAAGGTTAAAGCCTACTTTATAGCCTTTGTCTTTAAGCCATTGGCTTGCAGGCAAGGCATCAACAAATTCATGTCCGTGACAGGCTATGCGTACCAAAGAAACAGGAGAAGAAGAGGCATCTTTAGGGAATAGTTTTTCTAATACTTCTTTTATTGGTATATTACCGAGGAGCTCAGAAGCATTTATCATGACACCTATGTTCAATTCAGAAGGTATGGAGAGGGATGCAAGATATTCATCTGTAGAAAAGGCATGTGCACCTTTAAAAACATTATTGATCAAAGAACGCATACCTATTTCGACATAATTCATCTCAATAGAAACCATCGCTTTCAGATACTTTTGCACCAGTTCCCTTGAAAAGTCCCATTGGTTATAGTAGCCGCCGTCCCTGAGGGTACAGTCTAATATTATCACTTTTTGTTTCATTTATTATTCCTAATCATTTTGTTATATACAAGTAAAAAATCATTATAACTCATACAATTTGACATATAAACCCATAACATTCCCTTTAATGTTGGTTGACAGTCTTGACTGATTTCTACAAGAGACTGAGCCTCCACGGAATCAGAAGGAGGCATTTCAACTAAAACCTGTGTAAATAGTTTTTCTAAAGCATAGTATGAAAATAAAAATCGTTTGTCAGTTTGTTTACCAATATTTCTGGACTTATTTACTTCGTTTGACCAAGCCTTCCAAAAAATTAATTTAACATTTTTATTTTTCAATTGTTTTTCTAACCTCATTATACGATTATCATAGCCATTAATGTCACCATCAAATATAATATCAGTAACATATACTATAGGCGTATCGGAGGAGACTGAATTTACAAACTCAGATATATCAGATAAAGTTACCTTATTACTTGTGAAACTCTTATCAATAATACCTCTATTTCTAAAATAATAGGTATGATTTATAAATGTTGAATCACCAATTACTGTATTTTTACTTTTAGGAAGTTCATTAAAGAATTTTGTTATTTTATCTTTTGCAGAATAATAAGTATCAAATATATCTATATCTGTTGGCCTAGTCATATTGTGAATTTTCAAGATCAACTCTTGGAGAAAAATATACCCAAGTAAAGATGGATGCTTTGATTTGTCTATATATAGTGCATCAAGTAAGCCATCTTTTAGTAAAGGGGATAGTTTAATAGTTTTATGAAAAAAATTATTTTCACATGCTTCTAAATTCCAAGTTGGATGTTTATACTTTGAACCAAAATAGTATTTCCTTGATTTTATATTTTCGTTTTCGCTACAAGCTAAATCCCAAAATAGTATACAAATATTATTTTTATATATTTTCTCCAAATAGATAATAGTTTTATCATACAAAAATTGATCATTTATTGGTGTTATAAGATTTTTATCTATACCATCTTTATCAGTCATTCCCTCACAAATTCTATTTCCAAATCTGAAATCACCTATCATCAAAAAGTATATTGTACTTTTGCTATCTCTTATTTGCTCATTAAAAAAATCAAACCAAATAGGAACACCAGCTTTTGCAATTACTTGTACCGTAGCATCAAGTTTTGGAACCTGTCCAGTACTCATAGCCTCGAGTAGACGAAGACCATGTGATGGTGCAAAAAATTTCACTTTCATTTTAGTTTTTTTTTTAATAAATTTAAAATATGTATATAAAAATCTTTGGGTAGTTTCTCTTTTATTCCATATCTGTGAATTGGCAGTAAAGCATCAAATTGAGTTAAGTTACCATTCATATCTAAAAAACGTGTGCCTTCAATATTATTGTTTGAATTTTTTTTAATAAAAGTAGAAGCAATCATTGAATTTTTTGATAATTTTGAAAGAATATCGATATCTGTGTACATACCTAAAAACCAATCATTTCTAGTATTTAATATTTCATCAATTGATCGTTTAGACTCAATAAAACATCTCTCAAAATGTATTAAAGCATATTGATTTTCATTGTTATACATATATATCATTGCTGTTTGAAAAGATATCATACTATAGTTCATAGAATACAATGGTGTATGTGGAATAAAATTTATTTCTCTTAGAGCTCTATGAAATATATTCATTGCATTATTTATATTACTACACATTATTTGCATTGTCCCTAATGTATTAGATGCAGAAATAAACCATCTAGAAAAAGTTGCTTTATCACATTTAGTAATCTCTATACTATGATATATTGCATCCAAATATTTTATAATAAATCTTCGTTTCTCAAAATCATCTGCAATACGATAACATAAAACAGTTAAAAATCCAAAAAGTAGTAAATTATCCTCTTCAAAATTTTTAATATTCTTCATGAGCATAAAAAATAATTCATTAGGTTTTAAATTTCTTGTAGCAGCATTAAAAAATGTCTCATTTACAAAAGCATTATTCTTTAGTTCCAGCATATTAAATTCAGGAACTATCATATATTGTTCTTTTTCTTCTACCCCAAGAATATCTAAAAAATGATTTTCCATATTTTGACAAGTAGTCTTAAAATTATTTTTTATCATAATACTCTACCAATTCATCAACCTGCTCACTCGCAAATCTACTCGTCAACAAAGGCGCAAGTCCCTTATATTTTTTCTTATTTTTATCTATCATTTTCAATACTCCTGACAATGCTTGTGCTGTAGCCTCAACAACAAACCCCGTTTTTCCTTCAATAACATCTTCCCCTATACCACCTAAATTACTCGCGGCTACCCAACACTGACATGCTGCAGCTTCTCTTGTGACAAGTCCGAAACTTTCAGGCCAGATAG
>JALSKR010000278.1 GCA_026988735.1 Sulfurimonas sp. | reverse complement strand
AGTATTTCAACTTTTTTACAACTTCTAAAAGAGTCCTTTCGTGACCTACTACCGATTGTACTCGTCATCATGTTCTTTCAGCTTGCAATCATACAAAGTGTTCCGCCAAACTGGCTCAGCACTGCCATAGGATTGGCTATAGTTGGTGTGGGACTTGCAGTCTTTCTACTTGGTCTTGAAGTGGGAATCTTTCCGGTGGGAGAAGGTTTAGCAAGTGAATTTGCACACAAAGGCTCAACCTTCTGGATTTTGATTTTTGGCTTTATGATAGGTTTTGGAACAACCATAGCCGAACCTGCTTTGATTGTCATTGCAGACAAGGCCGCAAGCATCAGTGCCGGACGGATTGACGCCACAGTTTTAAGAACTGTTGTTGCCTTTTCTGTCGGTTTTGCCATTGTTTTAGGGGTATGGCGCATCATAAAAGGGCATCCTATCCACTACTATATCATTGCAGGATACATTTTGGTTGTCTCTGCAACTGCCTTTGCTCCAAAAGAGATAGTCGGACTTGCCTATGACTTGGGCGGGGTAACGACTTCTACTGTTACTGTTCCTCTTGTTGCCGCTCTTGGCATAGGCTTGGCTTCTACTATAAAAGGACGAAATCCTGTTCTTGACGGCTTTGGACTTATCGCCTTTGCTTCACTTACCCCTATGATATTTGTTCAGTTTTACGGCATAGCTGTCTATCAGTTTGTAGATGCTTCGGCAACTGTTGTGCCTGCTGTTATCAAGGAAATTGAAACAGTCAACCTTGATTTTAGTGCCATGACTATTTTAAAAGGACTGCTGGGTGTTATAACAGATGTACTGCCGATTTTAGCCATTATTCTCTTTTTTCAGTACATAATTTTGAAAAAACCTATAGAAAATCTCAGAAATGTTATGATTGGTTTTGGTCTTGTCATCTTAGGACTGGATGCTTTTATAGTCGGTTTGGAGATGGGACTCTTCTCAGTCGGGGAAACAATGGCATATGAGCTTACCCGATATGACAACAACCTTATCATCTACTCTTTTGGATTTTTTATCGGCTTTTCAACAACGATGGCAGAACCGGCACTCACAGCTATTGCCAGAAAAGCAAAAGAGATTAGTGATGGCAAGATCAATGACTTTGTCCTTCGCCTCTTCGTAGCACTTGGTGTTGCCATAGGAATTGCTCTTGGAGCCTACAGAATCGTCAGTGGCGGGGAGATTGTCTACTACATCATAAGCGGGTATATTTTTGTCATAATCCTCACCTTTTTGGCGCCAAAGTACATTATTCCCATTGCCTATGACAGCGGTGGAGTAACTACATCAACAGTTACCGTTCCCCTTGTTGCCGCTCTTGGACTGGGACTTGCAACAAACATAGAGGGCAGAGACCCGCTTATAGACGGCTTTGGGCTTATCGCCTTTGCCTCTTTGTTTCCTATGCTTACCGTTATGCTCTATGGCATCATTACAGAAAAAATGGGTGTCAAAGGGGAAAGAGAAAAAGAGGAGATGCACTTAGAAGAACTTCGCCATGCACTTGAAGATGTTCATAATATGGAACTTTCAACAGTAAAAGTAGATGGAGCAGATGGCTGGCACTCTTCACTTATGAGCTTTTCTGCGGTACATGTAATCGTTCCAAAAGACAAACAAGAAGAAGCCCTCATTGCTGCAAGAGATGCGGGTGCGAGAGGAGTTACCATAATGAGTGCGCACGGTATGGGTCTTGAACATATGGAAAATTTTTATGACAGACTTCACGCTGGTGCGACTGATGCAAATCTGATGTTTATTACCCAGACAAAGAATGTAGACAAAATTATAAGAGAAATCATCACAAAACTCGATATTACGGGAGAGGGAAGAGGACTTACTTTTGCCTACCCTGTTTCTCACATTAAAGGGTTACGCTTAAAACCGGATGATTTGTAAAACAAGTCATCCCTAAAAATGCTTAGCGCTTTTTATTTTTTTTATTCAGTCTTCTGCGAAATTTTTCTATTTTATCCATCTCATGTTTTTCCAGTGAGATGTTAATATTTTCCACCTCTTCACCTATTTTTACACTCAGCATTTCAGATTTTCTCATGGCTAAAATCTGTGAAGAGAATATACTTCTGTGTCCTGAAATCAAAAAGCTGATAACTGCAGCAAGTGCGGCATAGTGCGCGATATCTATACCGAAAAGCTCTACTGCCATAATCGTTGAGGCAATAGGCGTATTTGTTGTCGCAGAGACAACACTTACAAAGCCAAGTGCCGCAAAGAGTGTAATATGCTCGGGGGAGATGATGGAACCAAAAAAATGTCCGCTTGTCGCACCTATGTAAAAAATAGGTGTGATGACACCTCCGCTTCCTCCTGCTGCAAGAGAAAGAGAAGTAAATACTGTTTTTAAAAGGAATGTATACCAGTGAATATCCTGCGATGCAGCGGTGTGGGGGTTGAGCGCATCCGCAATTGTACTCATTCCCAAACCGATATACTGCTCACCGAAGATTAAGGTCAAAGCAACTATCAAAGTACCGCCCGCAAAGGCTTTGATGTATGTATTTATTTTGATACTTTTCACATATGTATGGCTGTAGGAGATTGTTGTTATTACCACATCAGAGACAAAACCGAAAAAGAGTCCGGCAATGACCACTTTGGCTATCAGCCAGATATCCAAAGAGATGTCCTGAAAAAAATGCAGGTCATAATAGGTATATTCTATACCCAGAAACTGGGCTGTTGTAAAAGCGGCAAAACCGGCAATAAATGAGGGCAAAAGGACATCATACATAATCACACCGATGATTAACACCTCAACACCGAAAATTGCTCCTGCTATCGGAGTACCGAAAACTGTGGCAAAACCGGCACTGATACCGCACACAACAAGTTTTTTTCTGTCTTGTTTGTGAAACTTCAAAAGTGTAGAGATAAAAGAGGCAACACCAGCGCCGATTTGTGCGCCAGGACCCTCTTTTCCGACAGAAGCACCTGCAAAAATACTTAAAACGGTCGCAAGTGTTTTTACAGGAATGACAGAAACATCTATTTTTCCGTTATCTTTGTGAATTGCAGAGATGACTTTTTCTGTACCATGTCCTTCTGCAGTCGGGGCAAAAGTTTTTACCAGCCATACTGTCAGAACAAGGGCAAAGGGAAGTGTATAGTAGTATTCAAACGGCAAAAAAGAACGACTGTTTTCACTGTATGCCAAGATCTTTAAAAAGCCTGTAACTGTTGCACCAATCATTATACCGATAATTGATGACAGAAAAACCCACTTTGTAACACTGAAAAAAATAGCTGTCTGTTCTGTAATATGTTTTTGTATCATCTCATCTACTTTAAAGTCTTTAAAAAGATTATAACACTTTTTATTAAGATTGTATTAGAATTTTTTCCAAAAAGAGCGGCTTAACAGTACAAAAACAGTATAACACTCCAGCCTGCCTATAATCATAGCCACAGAAAGAAAGATTTTGTCAAAATCAGAGAAAAAAGAAAAGTTATCGGCAGGACCTACCATAGAAAATCCGGGACCGATATTACCTACTATGGCAAATGCACCGGATATGGCAGTCATTGCATCATATCCCCGAGCATAGATATAAACAGTCACTATCGCTACCGTCATCATAAACAGTGTAAAAAAACCGAAAGTAGAAGATAAAATTCTTTCTTTTTGCTTGAGCCCGTCTATAAAAACAGAGATAATCATATTTGGATGCACTATTCTTTTGAGCTCTGCAGAGAGTGTCTTAAAAATAATAACATGACGAATAATTTTAATGCCGCCTGCCGTTGAGCCGGCATTGCCTCCCATCAAAAGCCCCAAAAATATAATTGCTATAGCCAAATGTGACCAGGAACCGTAATCTATAGTCGCAAATCCTGTCGTTGTCATGACAGAAGCAATAGTAAAAGAGGAGTGTTTGAGGGCATCATAAAAAGAGTCTCCGCTGATATCTACATGCACAAGACTCAAAGCAAGACTCAGCAGTAAAAAAACAATAAAATACCATCTGACCTCTTCTGTTTTATACCCGCTGACATCCCTGAAATAAAGCTTTAAATGGGCTAAAAAGTTTATACCTGCAAGCATCATAAAAATTGTCGTTGTCCAAATAATGCCGTCATTGCCAAAAGAACCCAAAGAATCATTTTTTGTAGAGAATCCTCCCGTAGAAACTGTAGAAAAAGCATGGTTGAGCGCATCAAACCAACTCATACCAAAAAACTTTAAAAGCAGCATGTCAACCAGTGTCAGCAAGGCATATACTATCCACAGACGCAGCGCTGTATCTTTTATTTTTGGTGTCAGTTTTTCAAGAGAAATTCCTGTTGATTCGGCTTTAAAAAGAGAGAGGCTTCCTGTAGGATTGATGACCGACAAAAGCCCAACACCCAAAACAATAACCCCCAGCCCTCCAAGCCAGTGCATCAGACTTCTGTGAAAAAGTATCAAATGCGGCAGGGCTTCTATATCACTGTAAACTGTTGCCCCTGTTGTTGTAAACCCGCTGATAGCTTCAAAAAACGAAGAGGCAAGAGATACATCGGTATAAAGAAACAGCGGTATGGCTCCGGCAATACCCAGCAATACCCACAGCAGATTAACCACCAGTATGCTCTCTTTTATTTTCAAATCCAGTTCATGCTTTCTCAGCCACAGCCACACGCCAAGATTGATCAAAAAAAACACTCCGTCATAAAGCAGAAATTTTTCATACTGCTCTTTGTATATAACGCCTACCAATACATCAAGCAAAAAAAGTGCAGAAACAGTAATGCCTATAAGAGAGAGAATCTTCAGTACATTTTTATAGTTCATAAATCCATTCTTTCACTTTTGCACTTGTTTTGACTGCACAAAAGGCTGCAATCAAATCATTTTCTTGCAGTCTTACCTTTTCATCAAGACTCTGCATCACATTTTCTCTTATATAAAACACGCTGGATTCCTTTACATGTAAAGGTTTTATCACTTTGCCAATAAGTTTGGATGAGGGAAAAACTTTACGCATAAAAACCACAGCCTTTGCCCCGCAGTAGCTTTTTTGAATCACAACACCTGTAGAGCTGATCTCTTCCATTATTGCATTATAAGCACTCATTTTAGGGCCTCTGACAACGACTATACCCAAAGAGTGCATCAGGTTGTAATATTCCATTTCATTGTTAATCGCAACAACTTTTTTTATGCCGCTCTCTTTTGCTTCGAGACATTTTATGATGTTATATTCATCATTATTGGTCGCTGCTATAAAAATATCGGCACTCTCCAAACCTTCATCTTCAAAAATATCATGCGAACCGTATTTATAGTTAATGATAGAGACCCTGCCTTTGAGTTCTTCATCCGCTATTTCACAAAGTTTTAAATCTTTTTCTACCAGCTTGACCTCTTTGTCTCCTTTGAGAAGCTCTTGTGCAATTGCAATTCCGAGTTCACCGCCGCCAAAAACAACACATCTTTGAATATCCAAAGTGTTCTCCACATCCAACTTCTGGCACACCTGCTTTATTTCATTTTCATCACCAAAAAAATAGACAAGATCATTGGGGAGAATCTCCACATCCGCATCGGGAATACAAAAATCCTTCTTGCGCTCAATACCGACTATTTTAAAATGCTCAGAACTGATGCTTTGGGGAAGTGTTTTGCTTGAAACCATAACAGAAATAAGTTTGTAGGGTGTATATTTAAAAAATTTCACATTATTTGCTTTTGGGTACAGAAGAAGCGAAGAAACGGCTCCCGAGGTAAGCTTTAAAGGAAAAATAACTTTTTCAACATCAAGTCTCTTTTGAATAACCTGCTCTTGAAAAAAATATTTTTGCACACGTACAAATTTTCTCTTTACATGTAAAGCGGCATCTACTGTCATAGCAGCAATAAGATTCACATTGTCAATATTTGTCACTGCTATAAACAGGTCGATTTCCTGACCGATAAAACGCTTATATGTGTGTATGTCTTCGACATCCCCCTGAAGCGGTAAAATGTCCAAACTCTCTTGAATTCTGTCCAAAGCCTGTGAATTTTTATCAATAACCGTAACATTGTGGCCGACACTCAGTGTTTTGGCAAGGTTAAAACCAACCTTTCCTGCACCCGCAATAATAATATGCATATACCACCCTTACAAAAGATTAGCCAATTATATCACTATAGTCATATTTTTTTGTATCTATATAATATTTTTTCCCTACAATAATAATTCTCTCATCTTTTTTTGCACTTTTTTTAAATCTTGCTTTGATTTTTTTGATTTTTTTTGCTGAAAAACCACGTTTTTTAAGATGTCTGTTTAAAGAGACAACCTTGCTCTGTGCAACAACCTCGGATTCTATTTCTGCTTCAA
>JALSKR010000277.1 GCA_026988735.1 Sulfurimonas sp. | reverse complement strand
CAAGCCATACAGCCCATGTTAAAACATGGGTTCCGAAAATAAGTTCATATATCACCCAAATTCTATAGGATCCATATCTATTTCAGCCAAATCAACTTTTGCGGACTTTACCGCTTTTATAATATCTGTACTTTTATCGGCACGCAGGAGTATCTCAAACCTGTACTTGTTTGCCACCTTTTCTATAGCGCATTTTTTTGCACCGACTATCTCTACACCGTTACATGTAAGCAGATTCTCCTGCATTTTTCGCATCTGTTCCTGTGCTTTTGCTCCGTTTTTATGAGCAAACAGAATCCGACAGAGTTTTTTATACGGCGGATAAAGCTCTTGTCTGAACACTTTTTCTTCTTCTAAGAACTTCTCATATCTCTCTATGTAGTTTTTAAAAAAATCTTCATTAAAGGTCTGCACTATTACCTTTGCATCTTTTGCCCTCCCACTCCGTCCGGCTACCTGAATCAAAGCAGAGAGTGCTTTTTCCCGCGCACGATAATCACTCATATTAAGCATATTGTCCATACCCAGAACCACTGCAAGCGTCACCCCATGATAATCATGTCCTTTTGAGAGCATTTGTGTTCCCACTAAAATATCACTCTCTCTGTCATTAAATCGCTTGAGTGCTTTTTTGAGTTTATTTGCTGTGGTGATGACATCTCTGTCAAACTGTTCTATCTTTGCCTCGGGAAAAATTTCGCTTAAATTTTTTGCCACTTCTGCCGTTCCAAGCCGTGAACTACTCAAATTTGGACTGTGACACTCGGGGCAAACCTGAGGAATGGCCTGTGTAAAATTACAGTAGTGACATTTGAGTGCTCGGGCATGCTGATGCACACTCATACCCACGCTGCAAAATGCACATTTGACAGTATGTCCGCAATCTTGACACTGCAAATATTTAAAATTGGCACGTGTCGGCAAAAAGACGATAGCCTGTTCTTTTTTATTCAATACTTCTTGTAAATTTTCTATAATCAGAGGTGAGAGGCTCTCGGGGCTTTTTTCATAAACAAACTGTTTTTCTGCACTGAAATGTCCCCCTTTTAACCTAAAATGAGGAAATTTGACATAAGAGTTCAAAGAAGGTGTTGCACTCCCAAGGACTACATGTACATCATAAAGTTTCCCCATATAAATAGCCAAATCTCTGGCATTGTAACGTGGACGAGAAGATGACTTGTAGCTCTCATCATGCTCTTCATCGACAATAATGAGTCCCAGATTTTTTACAGGTAAAAAGAGTGCCGAGCGTGCACCGGCTATGATTTTTGCTTCTCCGGCATAGATTTTTGCAAGGGCTTTTTTCTTTGCCAAGGGAGTGAGTTTTGAGTGCCACATCACAAAATCATCACCAAAATGTTCTTTAAGGCGCTTGGACATTTGCGGTGTAAGAGAGATTTCCGGCATTAAAAAAATGGATGTTTTATTGTTGTCTGCCATCTGTTCAAAGTATTTCATATAAACTTCTGTTTTTCCGCTGCCTGTATCACCGAAAAGAAGGGAGACTTTGTGTTGTTGCAGGAATTTGAGTGCTTTTTTCTGTTTGGATGAAAGTATAATTTTAGAGGTACTTTTTGTGTTCTTATGACGCATAGCCCACGCTAAAGCATGGGTTCCGAGTACTTCTGACTCAGTTTCATTTACACCCGAAACCGGTACTTCAGTGCCGCCTGTTGTTTCGTAAGGCAACATTAACGCTAAAGCATCACCTAAAGAACAAATATAGTAAGAAGCTATAAATCTGGCAAGTGTAAGCTGTTTGTCTGAAAAACGAAACGCATGCACTTCTAAAATTTCATGGGTTTTAAAATCAGGTTGTCTACATGATGAAACAACAACACCGCTAAGTGTTCTGCTCTTTACATGTACGCTCACGCGTCTGCCAAGTTCTATCGCTTGTTCTGAGTGGTAGGTAAACTCACCAAGTGGTGAACCTATGAGTGCTATATTGTAGTAGTTTATATGCAAATTTCAAAAGATTTTTTTAAACTAGAGAACACAAAACTAACTGTCAATTTCAATTATTTGTTTGGTCCCATATATTATTGTAGCGGCAAAAAGAATTGCTACTGCTACAATTGCAACTGTTGCTAAATCCATTTTATAAATCCTTTAATTTTTTTATATTCAAGTGAATACTCCGTGATATTATAATAAATAAAACCAAAAGAACCACTATCAAGATAATCCCTATCCAAAAGAGAACTGTTATATTATTAGAAATATATAATCTTGATACACCTGCGCCCAATGTTAATATAATAGCGACAAGAATATTTAAATAACTTTTCAGTGCACCAATATGCTCTTTTATCTCATCTATTTTAGCCATATTTGATTATACTCAAATTTTGATTAATTATTTAATTTACAAGTTTATCACAAATAGTATCTTGATTAGCATTTAAATCAAATTTTCCTGTTTGAGGGTCATATGTAAAGGCACAGTTTTTACCGCCGACTTTATATACATAATGAATATAAGGCGCTGCGGTATCTGTTGTACTCCAGTGTCCGTCTGTATTTCCAGTCGTCACTCCATACATTAGAAGTTCCCTTCCTGTAGTTCCGTTCCCGTCAAAAAGCGTTGTAGCGTCTTGACTTAATCCGGATATGTAATCCGGTTCGCCTTTGATAATATGTGCCTGTCTGTCTGAAATAATAGCAGAACGTATAGAGGCAATGTCTGCACGGCCTTTACTTATCTGTGCATCTGTTCTTGTTGCAGCAAATTTTGGAATGGCAATAGTTGCAAGTATGCCTAAAACAACAATGACAAAAACAAGTTCTATCATTGTAAATGCATATTTTGATTTCTTCATAAGATTAGTACCTTTCATCAACAAGTAACCGATGTGCCACGAAGTTTCATAGGGTATTGCGTGGCATCTATGGCTCCCTGGAGCGCACTGCAGAGTGTATCACTGCCGGGATTGCCAAAGGAGAGTGTCAAATTATCATCATCTGTCCCTGTCTGTATCTGTATTGTAGCACAATCATTTACAGAACCGACTTTAATAACTGCTTTTTTATCAGTAGTTGAGATACTCACTTCTCCACTTGCTTCCATAGCAGCAACTGCATTGGACATAATAGAAAGGTTGTCTTCTGTTTTTGCCTGACTCATGGCATATGAAGCGATTTCAGAGGCTCCTGTCATTATGTTCATTGCTATTTTAGAAACTTGTGCGTCGCCTCTTGTAGCAGCTAGTTTGGGAATGGCTACAGCCGCCAAAATACCTAAAATAACAATAACAAAAATCAGTTCTATCATTGTAAATGCTCTGTGAAAACTTGTACGCATAACAACCCTTTATAATTTTTTAAATAAATAGTATCGTTTTTATTATAAGAGTAACTTTAAGGTTTATAGAAGAAGGCACGGATATTTTAAAAAGAAGTTATTTGTTGCACCTCTTTTGAAGATGCAACAAAATATTTTAGTAAGCTACGTTTGATCCACCAAAGTTATATGTTTTTTGTAAATCTGCAGTCGCTTCTTTTACGGCATTACAAACTGTTCCACTAGCATTATCTGCACTTACTGTTATATTTCCATCATCAACATTGTTAAATGTAATTTCTAAACATGTATTGTTGTTATCATCGCCCAAAACAATAATCTTATCATTTTGAATATTAGTACTACCTGTTTTAAGTGATATATTTGTAATATCTGCAGTACTTTTACCTTTAAAAGTGCCTTGCGCAGTATAGAAGGTACCTAATTCACTTACAAGCGTTGCTGCTTCTGTAGAAATTTTTGAGACTTGAGCATCCGTACGCGTAGCTGCAAGCTTTGGAATGGCAACTGCTGCCAAAATACCTAAAATAACGATAACGAAGATCAATTCGATCATTGTAAAACCAGCTCTTTTCATAAGAACTCCTTATTTATATAAAATTTGGATTACACTAGTAATCTTAGAGGACATTATGAACCTTGTTTGATTAAAGTTTGCTTAATCTTATTGTTGATGTTATGAAATTTTTTCGGAAGCAAGGTTAAAACCTTGCTTCCGAGGGGAGGTGTTACTCATGCTTATTTTGGAATAAAAATTGCTTGAATTTGTTTACATGTAAAGTAAGGAGCATTTATGAGCATTGAAATATCTAAAACGCATTCCCTTTTAACGAAAGCTATGGACTATCGCGTAGCCCGTCAGGATATGATTTCATCAAATATTGCCAATGCGGACACTCCCTATTACAAGCCAAGAGACATCAGTTTTGAAGATGCTTTGATTGCTCAAAAAAATGCACTTTATCAGGATAATACACATCAGCTTAAAATGGCACAGACAAACTCCAAACACTTGGCGCCAAAAGAAGAGAGCAGCCAGATAAAACCGACACTCTTTTTCAGAGACGGGCATATGGCACGAAATGACGGTAATTCAGTCGATATAGATGTAGAAACAACAGAAATGAGTAAAAACTCCATAATGTTTAATGCCATTGTCATGGCAGCAAAAAAAGATGCAGGCATATTTAAAAGTGTCATAGATGCTTCGGCAAAAGTAAATTAAGGATAGAAAAAAATGAGTAATTTTCTCAACAGTTTTGATATCAGCGGTTACGGACTCTCAGCCCAAAGAGTCCGTGTCAATGTCATCTCAAGCAATATAGCAAATGCACAGACAACACGAACAGAAGAAGGCGGACCCTACCGTCGTAAAGAGGTTGTTTTTAAAGCTGTAAACTTTAATGATGTATATAACCAAGCTCTGGGTGAGACGGCACAAAGTGCCAAATATGAAGACCCTTTGAATGAAGGACAATTTGGACAAAAGGTAAATCCTGCTATAATGAGTGTAGTAGTTGACAAAATTGTAAGAGATGACAGCAAACCTCTTATGAAATTTGAGCCAAACAACCCGGATGCAGATGCAAACGGGTATGTGGCCTATCCAAATATTAATCCTGTTGTGGAAATGTCCGATTTGGTAGAAGCAACACGCTCGTATCAGGCTAATGTTGCGGCATTTCAAAGTGCAAAAGATATGGCAAATGCCGCCATATCACTGTTACAATAAAAAAGGAAGTGAGAGATTATGAACAACATTAATAATATTTCCGGTGCTTCAACAGCAGACCTTTTAAAACAAAAAGGCAGCACTGAAAAAACCGGTGGCGAAGCTTTTGCCCAGCAGTTAAAATCAGCCCTCAATGAAGTCAATGACATTCAAAAAGAGAGCGAAAAAGCTATAGCAGATTTGGCAACAGGTCAGGTAAAAGATTTACATCAGGCAGCACTTGCAATCGGCAAAGCAGAAACAAGTATGAAACTTATGTTAGAGATTCGAAACAAAGCATTAAATGCCTACAAAGAGATTGGCAGAACACAATTATAATCTGCCACTGCACACAATAACTTCATGGTAAACCGCAACAAAAGTAAAAAAATATTCCTTTTATATGTCCTTATTTCTCTTGCTTTTGTGGTTTTTTTAAGTGTTATGCTTCTCACCGCCACAAAATCACGCCATATGCCCTCTTTATATGCTGTAGAGAGTTCAAAAGCACAGCGTGGCAGTATCATCAGTGCAGACGGTTTTCATATAGCGACAACAAAGAAACTTTATAAAGCTGTTGTCAACACCCGCTACATTGATCCTGACAAAAAAGAGTTGTTTGTAAAGCTTTTCAGTATTTACTCGGGCATGACACCAAAGGAAATTAAAAAAAGACTCTCCAAGCGTAAAGGCGTCGTTGTCCTCAGCTATAATGTCCCCCAGATAAAAGCACACTATTTAAAAACACTCGCTCGGGAACTACGACGCTTTAAAGTATTTTTAGAGTTAAAAAACCCAATAACAGGACTTCGTTCTGTGCATGGACTCAGTATACTCGAAAGTGGTGAAAGCCGAGAATACCCTTATGGAACTCTTCTTACTCCTGTAATAGGGTATCCGCATAAAATAGAAGAAGACGGATACACCTCCATCAAAGGTGTCAAAGGACTTGAAAAAAGATTTGACAACGAACTCTCACCCAGACAAGACGGCTACAGCAGGGGCAAACGTGATGTCAACAGCTACATTATCTTAAACAAAGAGAGTTTTACCAAACCAAAGATCAATGGGCTTGACATCAAACTGACTATTCCTGTTTCTTTTCAAATACGTATAGAAAAGATGCTTGATGGCATGAAAAAAGAACTGCGTGCAAAAGAGGTGATGATTGCCATTATGGACTCCAAAACAGGAGATGTCTATGCACTGGCGAGTTCTAACAGATATTTGCCAAAAAAGATTAGACGCAGTGACTATCCTTCTCTCAACAGTTCCATGATAGAGTACAGTTTTGAACCGGGAAGTGTTTTAAAGCCTATCACGTTTGCCTTACTTTTAGAACATAAACTTGTAAATCCCTATGATTTGGTAAACGGACATAACGGACGCTTTAAGATAGGAAGAAAGGTCATTACCGATGAGCACAGATTTGACTGGCTCTCTGCTGAGAATGTAATCGTCTACTCTTCAAATATCGGTATAGCCCAACTGGCACAAAGACTCTCCGGATATGATTTTTATCAAGGGCTGAAAAAATTTGGTTTTGCAAGCAAATCCACACCTGACTTGATTTATGAGAGAAAAGGCTCTGTTCCAAGTGCCAAACGGCTCGAAAATGAAATTTACAAAGCCACCTGTGCCTATGGCTACGGAATCCGTGCAAATCTTATGCAACTCCTTCGTGCCTACAGTGTTTTTAACAACAACGGTCGCATGGTCAAACCTAAACTTGTCAAAAGTTTTATAGATGAACGCGGCACTGTAAAAGAACTCGGTTATGAAGAGAGTATTCAGGTCATAAAAAGTGCAACGGCAAAAAGAATGAATAAGATTCTGCTCAAAACCGTTAATGAAGGAACCGGGAAAAAAGCCATCACAAAAGGATTGCAAATCGGTGGGAAGACAGGAACGGCGCATATTGTTGAAAAGGGACAGTATGTAAGGAAATACAATACTGCTTTTATGGGATTTGCCAATGACAAAAAGCACAAATACACCATAGGTGTCATTGTCATACAGCCGAAAAAAAGCCAGTTTGCAGCCCAAACTGCCGTTCCTGTCTTTAAAAAAGCAGTTGATATTATGATAGAAGAGGGTTATTTAGAACCAAATATTGTCAAGTAGCCTTGTCTCTCCCACAATAACTTCTACAAGTATGATAGTATTTCCGATTTCTACTTTTTGAATCATTTCAAAATCACGGTTGAGTACTTCTGCATATTCTATTTCCAAAGGAGCTAAAATTGCGTACATCTCTTCTTTGATTTTTGCTGTATCCAAAATATTTTTACTGATGAGTTTTGAAGCTGCATATAAAGACTTTGGAATTTTCAAGGCCTCTTCTCTTTGTGCTTTTGAAAGATATACATTTCTACTGCTGAGTGCCAGTCCGTCACTGTCTCGAACGATGTCTACAGGGACAATTGCAACACTCATAAAAAACTGCTTTACCATAAGGGTTATGAGATGAAGCTGCTGGGCATCCTTTTTTCCAAAATAGGCTCTTGTAGGGGAAACGATATTGAGCAGTTTCATAACAACCCGCAGCACACCACTGAAATGGCCCGGTCTTGTCGCACCTTCGAGTACATATCCCCTTACGTTTGGTGCACAAATCTTCACTTCATCTTTGCTGTACATATCCTCTGCAGTTGGGAAAAAAAGTATATCAACTCCTGCCAATTCACATATTTTTTTGTCAGCATCATCTTTTTTCGGATATTTGTCTAAATCTTCACCTGCCAAAAACTGTGTCGGATTGACAAAAACAGAAACTACAACTATTTCATTCTCTTCTCTTGCGCGCTTTATCAGAGTAATATGCCCTTCATGCAAAGCACCCATAGTAGGGACAAAGCCCACCGTTTTGTCAATCTCTTTTAAATCTTGCTGTAATGCCAAAGGATCTGATATAATCTTCATTTTAAGCCCTGCTATAATATAATTGCAATTATAACAAATTTAACGCCACGAAGTGATGGAATATGGACAACTACGAATACACAGAACTTTTGAAAAACATTGATAGCAAAATGAAAAACATTACGGGTGTTGTCGAACCGGACAAAATTGAGACAAGATTAGAAGAAATACAGAAGATGGAAAATGATCAGGATTTTTGGAATGATGCTGCTTATGCAGCCAAAATACAAAAAGAAAAGACACAACTCCAAAGAAAGCTTGACAAATATACTACTGCCAAAAATGCTGTTGCAGATGCAAAAGAGCTTTATGAGATGTCAAAAGAAGAAAATGATACAGAATCTCTTGAAGCACTCTATGAAGATGCACCAAACCTAGAAAAACAGATTCGTGATATGGAGATTGAGGTACTTCTGAGCGGAGAAACCGATGCGAACAATGCTATTCTTTCTATTCATCCCGGTGCGGGAGGTACAGAGTCACAGGACTGGGCTGAAATGCTGCTGAGAATGTACAAACGCTGGGCAGAGAGACGCGGGTTTAAAGTAGAAGTTTTGGATTATCAGGCAGGCGATGAAGCGGGCATCAAAGATGTATCCATACTGATAAAGGGCGAAAATGCCTATGGTTATCTCAAGGTTGAAAACGGCATTCACAGACTTGTCAGAATTTCACCGTTTGATTCCAATGCCAAGCGCCATACCTCTTTTGCCTCTGTTATGGTTTCTCCTGAAATAGATGATGATATTGACATTACTATAGAAGACAAAGACCTGCGTATAGACACCTACCGATCAAGCGGTGCAGGCGGACAACATGTAAACAAAACAGAATCTGCGATACGTTTAACACACATTCCGACAGGTGTCGTCGTACAGTGTCAAAATGACAGAAGTCAGCACAAAAATAAAGCAACTGCAATGAAAATGCTCAAATCACGTCTGTATGAATTAGAACTTGAAGAACAAAAAGCAAAAGAAGCCGGCATCGCCAAAAGTGAAATAGGCTGGGGACACCAAATACGTTCCTATGTAATGCAGCCATACCAGCAAATCAAGGACACAAGAAGCAATGAAGCCTATACTAATGTCTCTGCCATTCTGGATGGAGACATAGACACGATGATAGAGGGTGTTTTAATAGC
>JALSKR010000276.1 GCA_026988735.1 Sulfurimonas sp. | reverse complement strand
ATTTTTGCCTGCCGAATCAGGATGATGTAGAGATGTGTCTGCGGGACTTAAAAGGAAAATGGGTGGTACTCTATTTTTACCCGAGAGACAATACACCGGGATGTACAACAGAAGCCTGTGAATTTACAGAGGCCGCTCCGGATTTTTCCTCTTTGGATGCCGTCATACTCGGTGTCAGTGCAGATACGACAAAAAAACACAGAAGTTTTATAGAAAAACATAATCTGGGTATTACACTTCTGAGTGATGAAAGCACACAGATGATGCAGAAGTACAGCGTGTGGCAGTTAAAGAAAAACTATGGCAAAGAGTATATGGGTATTGTCCGCTCAACATTTATAATAGACCCTGAGGGCATCGTTCGCGTAAAATGGGAAAAAGTCCGTGTAAAAGGACATGTAGAAGCTGTCAAAGAAAAACTCAAAGAACTGCAACAGTCATAAAACCGGAAAAAATGAATTTTACATTTTTAGAAGTAAGCGATAAGAAAAACCTGGATAAAGTTTTTGCTTTCAGGTATAAAATACTGATGGAAATATATCCAAAATATTTGGAAAAAAGTGGCTTGAAAGATGAAAAAGAGTATGACAAGTATGACGCATATTCAGTACATTTTGTAGCATTGGATGAAGAAGAGAATATATGTGCAACAGTACGCCTGATTTATAATTCCCCTGTCGGCTATCCGACACAAAACAGTGCAAAGTTTGATGACAGTATGTTTGAAAAAAATAAACTTGGTGAGATGTCACGAATCTTTGTAGACAAGAAGTACAGAAGTATGAAGACAACAAAAGTTATTATTGAAGCGGTAAAACATTATATGTATGGTAAAATGTTACAAGAGGGAATAGTATATACATACGGAAATCTTGAAAAAAACTTTTTACGGCTACTAAAAATATATAAAATGCCGTATCATCCCGTAGGAGAACTTCAGCAGCATCAAGATTTTGGGTGGCGTTATCCCTGTATTCTCTATACAAAAGAACTTGGGTGTGCAAATCCCGAATTAGTAAAATTATGGGGGACAATGGAGTGAAGTGTAGCATAAGACTTTTTTTATTTGTCTGTTTTGCAGTGCTGCAACTGCGGGCAGAAGATTTGTTTTCTTCCATTATGACAGATATGAAGCAGTTTGATGAAATTGCTACACAAACAAAACAAAATGAACATTATCAACCCTATATTATCTCTGTATTTGAAGCAAAAGAGTTGGAAAAACTGGGTGTGTCGACACTCAAAGAAGCATTATTGCTTGTTCCGGGTGTAGATATGGCTACTGATAATTTTAATAACCAGACACCTATTTTCAGAGGTTCTAATCCTTTTGCCTATGGACAGTCAAAACTGCTCATAGACGGTGTTTTGGTAAACAATCTTTTCTTTGATTCCTATTCCGAATATCTTTCCATGCCCATAGAGATGATAAAACGCATAGAGGTTATACGAGGACCCGGGAGTAAGGTAGACGGGATTAATGCCTATGCCGGATCTATTAATGTTGTTACATATGCGGAAGATTTCGAAGAGTTTGAATCAAGTGACAAAGCTGTATTTAAATATGGTTCGTATGACTACAGAATGGGCGGTTTTGTAAAAAATTTTAAAAGCAAAGACTTTAAAACACATATAGATTTTTATTACCAAAAAGACAATAAAAATATATCTTCCGGTCCCGACGGACTCTCTCAAGGTGCATTGGGTCCGGCAAATGTAGCTTTGTCCCAGTCTGGTGAAGCTCCCTTATGGCTTGATGAATATTCTCTCGGACTGGATGTAAGGTACAAAGACTTTAGACTCAAAGCCCGTATACTGCAACATAAACAGGGAAGTGCCTATGGTATAAACCTTGCCCTGCCACAAGAAAATGACAGAATGAAACTTCCGAGTTACTATACTGAACTCGGATATATGAAGAAAATCCGTAATTTTAAAATAGATATAAAAGCAGGGGTAAAATATGATGCATTTGATTCCAAAGCAAAACTTGCACCTGACAATCTTGTTTTGGGAAGTGTTACATTCCCTGATGGCATTTATGGGGAACATTATGCAAAACAGAGAGTGGTGTATCAGTCTACTTACGTGAGATACAAAGGAATTGCAAAACATACTGTGACAGTCGGGTATAAAGTACGACAGGAAAAAACGATTCAGATGAGCTCGAAACTCTCCAATCTTGCTACAGGTGATGCAACTTTGGTAGATTATACGCTGACACGGCCATTTTTTGACAAAGATGCTTCACGGGATGTTTATACGCTCTTTTTGGGAGATGAATTTAATGTTAACAGTAAGTTGAGTTTGCTTTATGGTGTAAATTATGAAGAGACTTCTTATGAAGATGCAGGCTTTGAACCGAGAATCTCTTTGGTATATCACAAAGATTTCAAAAACATATTTAAAGCCATATACAGCAACTCGCACAGAAATCCGTCATGGCAGGAGATGTTTACAAAAAACAACAGTGCAAGAGTAGGCAGTACAGATTTAAAGCCGGAGAAAGTCACATCGTATGAACTGGCATACATCAGAAACTTTTCCAATGATGCATATCTGCAGGCGAATCTTTTTTATCTTGTCAACAAAGATCAGATATACAATTCTGTTGCAGATCCTGTTTATAAAAACAGTGCCAAGACAGATATTTACGGAATAGAACTTGAATTTAGAGGGCATATCCTGCCTAATGACAAAGTGTATGCAAATTACACATATACAGATGGCAGATACACAATAGACGGCAGCAGTGGCAGTTATAATTTGCCAAATGTTTCTCACCACCTGGCGAAAGGATTTTATATTTATAATATAAATCCTGCCCTGGCTTTGAGTGCAACAGCAAAGTATGTCAGTTCAAAAGAGAGGATAGAGACAGACCTCCGTCCAAAGCTAAAGGCTTATATGACACTCGATACTGCAGTGAATTATAGAAATATTCCTTATGACTATACGCTTAATGTCAGTGTGAAAAATCTTTTTGATACAGATGTCCGGTATCCTTCTGCACCAAACAGTTATGTAGATGACTATGCGCAAGAACGACGAACATTTTTACTTACCTTTAAGAAGAGGTTTTAGATGATGCGCTTATTACTTCTGTACTTTTTATTTGTTCCTTTGCTTTTTGGGTACAGCTATGATGAACTGTTGCTTAAAGCACAGGCATCCATTTTTCCAAAAATTATGCTGCTTGA
>JALSKR010000275.1 GCA_026988735.1 Sulfurimonas sp. | reverse complement strand
CTTGGCATAGAAAATCAAATGGATGCAAAACTAGAGCAGTTAATGCAAAATAAAGAAATTCTTTCTGTACAAATCTTTCAAAATGGTAAACTGCTTTATGAAAAAAAATCTAAAAATCATTATGCAAGCCTTTTTATTCTTAAGTGGGATATTCTTCAGCCAAATTCCAAGAAGAAAATAGGAACAATTGTTTTAAACTACTCAAATCATAATTATGAACAGCTGACACAACAGTACACGCATTTGCTTCTGAAAATGCTTGTTATTCTTTTCCTGATATTTATATTTCTTGGTGCCTATATAGAAAACTTACTCAAACCTCTGCGAAAAATTGCCAGGATATTACAAGGTTTTACACCGGAGAAAAAATTAAAAATAGAACCGCTACAAGAGAAGAATGAAATTTCTTTTATAGTTTCTGCATTAAATGAGATGCAGGAAAAAGTATTTGATTATGCAAGAAAACAAAAAGATATCAATGCCTATTTGGCAAAAGAAGTGGACAGCAAAACAGCAGAATTACAAAAACAGCTTTTTATAGATGACTTGACACAGTTGCCAAACAGAAAAAAACTTTTTAATGATATAGAGTATTTAAAGAATGACGGTGCACTGTTAATTTTAAATATTGATGACTTTAAAGAGGTGAATGATTTTTACGGTCAGCTTGCCGGTGATTATGTCCTGACAGAGTTTGCAAAAAAACTGAGAGCACTTGTTGCAGATGAGAAAAACATCAGTGTGAGTCGACTTTCAGGTGATGAATTTGCCCTGTGTTTTGAGCATAAACCTTCTTATAGAACTTTTATGCGGATTGTGAATACTCTCTCATCAGAGATTGAAAAAATGGTTTTTTATTATGAAGAGAATGAGATTTATATAAGTGCTACAATAGGGGGAACCCTGCATGCAAATGAGATGCTGGAAAAAGCAGACATAGCTCTCAAAGTTGCAAAAGAGCAGAAAAAATATTTTGTACTTTATGATGAAAAACTCGAAGTTGAAAGAAAATATAAAGAAAATATGGAATGGGTCAAAAAGCTTAAAGCTGCTATCAAAGATGAAAGAATAGTGCCTTTTTTTCAACCAATATTTGACACACAAACAAAAAAAGTGCTGAGCTATGAGTGCCTGATTCGACTTATAGATACAGATGGTACAGTCGTGAGTCCCTATAAATTTCTTGGCATTGCCAAAAAGAGTAAGCTCTATCCGCAACTGACAAAAATTATGATTACAAAAAGCTGTCAGTATTTTGAACATAAAGATACAGTTTTTTCTGTCAATCTTTCCATTGATGATATTCTAGATGCTGATATAGTGGCATATATTCAAAAGAGTATAAAAAAATATGGAGTGAGCAAAAGAATTGTATTTGAAATTCTTGAAACTGAAGGAATAGAAAATTACGAAGAGGTTTCTTTGTTTATAGACAATATGAAACGCTTAGGCTGTAAAATAGCCATAGATGATTTTGGTTCTGGATATTCGAGTTTTGAGCATATTCTCAAACTTGACATTGATTATCTCAAAATAGACGGAAGTCTTATCAAGAATCTTGAAACAGATGTCAATTCACAGATAGTGGTAGAGACAATTGTCGATTTTGCAAAGAAATTGAATTTAGTAACTGTGGCAGAGTTTGTGCACAATCAAGCGGTATTTGAAAAAGTCAAATCGCTTGATATTGAACGTGTGCAGGGATATTATCTGGGTGCACCAGAGAAAGAGACTCTGGATTAATATCTGTATCGTAAATAGAAGCGGATATCCTGGGCTGTATCGACTACATTGGCACCCTGACCGGCTGCAATTGCCTGATCAATGCTCATAGCATTTCCTGAAGTGCTTCCAAAGAAACCGTTGCTCCCGGCATATTTGTAGTCTATGTAGGTATAACGAATTTGCAATGACAGAATGTCTTCTATCAAAGGTTCTGTGAAATATGCCTCGTATGCATTACCGCGAGCCGCAAGTTTGGAACCGATATTTGTGTCTTCAGCATATGTGATACTTCTCCAGTATTTAGAACCGTGATTGAACTCCAGTCCCCATCTTCCCTCTTCGCTGATAAGTGATGGATACTGCACACCAACCCAGTAAGAATATCCTTTGACACTTTCATCAACTGAGCTTCCAAGCATACTCTGCCCCTTGTCCGGATCTGTAATACTTACCGCTCCACTGACAAAAAACACTGTATCATCCAAAAAGTCATTAATACCGTCACCTATGCCGTTTGCGACAAAATTGGCTGTAAATGAGTGTATATTGCCGACTGTTGTAAATCCCAGTGTTTGGTTTGCCGGATTTACAACATCAATTAAATTGCCTGCATAGTAGTACTGGGAGTTGATACTGTACTGTCCGTCACTCCAAGGTGTGAAAATCAGTCCGACCAGATCTATAGATGCATTTGAGGTTGTATCTGCATAAGGTGCTGTGTTGAATCTTGGAGCTGCATTGCTCATACCGCGACCGGCACAAAATTTGACATACATACCGTCAACACCGGTAACATTTTCCAAATTAAACTTGGAACTCAAGCCGTCAAACTCAACATTGATAGTATGTCCCATTGGAGAAGCGGCATGGTCATCATCTCTTAAGTTGACAAGATGCCCGTTTGTAGACGGACGACGTCCTACACTGAATGTCCACGGAATATCACTGCCCATGAAAGTATCATTTTTATAGAAGAAGTAAGCAGAACGAACCCGTAAAGTATCATTGTATGCATTTTCATTTGCTATCCAGTCAAATGTTTCAAAAGAGGCATTTGCAGGAGTAACACCGCTTCTAGCACCAAATGCTTTGTTGTACGCCAGCTGTCCCGTAAAACTGAGATGTTTTGTAGCTGCCCAGTTCATATTTAACCAGAGTCTGTTTGTCATAAAAGCATCATTTTTTTGTGTGCTGCCGTCTGCCATCTTATATTGAAGATTGTCAACTGCAAATCTGTAGTCAACATTGAACTTAATGTGATTCCCGTTTGTATTTCTGTTAAGATTTGAGATCGAATCCTGAATTTCTTCGAGTTGTTCTTCTACCGTCATTTCATCATCATCTTCGTCATCTTCTTC
>JALSKR010000274.1 GCA_026988735.1 Sulfurimonas sp. | reverse complement strand
GTTCAAAATATAGGAAGAAAAATTGTTGATACAACTCAAAATTTAGCTGAAGCTTTGATGCTTTTTTCGATGGTCAGATTAGATTATGGATTTATTAAGAGTTGATTAGTATTGGAATAGGCTACCAATTGGATTTTATTTAACCCGAATTATGCAATAAAGATTTCTAAAGGTTGCCTATGCTTGTGCTTAAGGGATGTTTAGTAAAAATTGTAAGCTACCTTATTGGTAGTGTCAATTTTTAATGAATGTCCCTTGAGTGCAATGATAGGTGATATTTTTAATTTTCTATTGCATAATTCGGGTTTAACCCATTGTATCAAAAGAAGGAAGAATTTTACTTGTACCTATACGACATAATAATAATTGTTAAAAAATAATTTATATATTCTCTACTTTGCTTTAGGTCTGAATGCCTTTATGACATCTTCATTTGTCTCTATATAAGGGCCTTCAATTAAATCTATACAGTAGGGAACCGCTGGAAAAACCGCATCAAGACACTCTCTGATTGATTTTGGTTTCCCCGGCAAATTGATAATCAGACTTTTACCTCTGATTCCTGCTGTCTGGCGGGAAAGAATAGCCGTTGGAACATACTGAAGGCTCACTTGACGCATCAGTTCCCCAAAACCTGGCATCATTTTGTCGCATACATTCTCGGTAGCTTCTGGTGTCACATCACGAGGTGCAGGACCTGTTCCTCCTGTCGTTACAACAAGGCAACATCCTGCATCATCACATAACTCTTTCATTGTTGCTTCAAGCACATCCTGCTCATCAGGAATACATCTGTAAACTATCTCAAATTCACTTTTTAAATACTCTTTCATCGTATCTTGAATAGCTACTCCGCTTATATCTTCATAAATACCTTTACTTGCTCTGTCACTTGCGGTGATTACACCTATTTTTATTTCACTCATATTTTTTCCTTCATTTAATTTTTCTAATTTTTAAGCCACATATTTTTGGAACCGGTAGATACTTAACTTAATGGTATTAAGATATTAATCTGAATGCCGAGAAAGCTTCCTGACTTTGTGAATATTGCTGATTTCTCAAAAAAGTTGCAAAAAATGATTTGCCTCTTTTATGTATGTAACCGTTGCCACATCCAAAAAAAACTCTTTGGCACTCTTCGTATCAACTATCTGATCTTTTCCACCTAGATACACTTCAATTGTCACACCTTTGTCTGTTAATGCATATAGTTTTTGCATATCCCATTCATAATGTAAAAGTTCATCCAACTCTTCCAACACTGTCACACTGCGCTCTACCTCTTTTCTCTCATATGGCAAAAAACAGGCATTTATAAATTGCTGCAAATAAACACTTTCATTTTTCCTGTATGCCATTAACTGCAGTTTCTTAAACTTTTCATCTTTACTTTGAAAAAAAGCCGGTGAAAAAAGCTGTAAAGTATCTACTCTTTTTCCTTCTTCCAAGGCTTTACATGTATACTCAAATGCTTTAATCGCACCATAACTGAAACCGCTTACAGTAAGATCACTCTTACACATGTAAGCATCAAAAAAATGTTCTTCATTCTTTAAAGAAAATCCGCTAAAAAACTTCATTTAAATACTCTTTTACTTCAGTTTTACTAATACTTTCACGTTCCAAAAGGACATACTCGATTTTTTTCAATACATCCATAAGAGACTCAAGTAACACACTGCTCTCTTCATAAAGTCTTTTTAAAAGTAGTTTCTGTTCTTTTTCATCCGGAAGCAATGATGAACACATGCCATACTCCTGACACATTTTTTTCACAAGCTCTTTTGCCTCATCCAGATCATCTTTAGCACTGCTTGCATGTTCATTGTATTTTATGTCACATGCTGCTATTCCGGCTAAAAGCATCTTCACCCGAGATTCGAGTTCCTGTTTTATAAACGGCTCATCCGTAGCAGGTGTCAGTTTTTCGTTTGAAAGCATTAACTTTTCAAATGCTATATCATAATAGGTTGCTACAAGCACTTTGCCGGCCTGATAGGTTGCCCGAAATCCTTTTTGGCGTTCATTGAGCATTTGAAGCTTTTTCTTTCCAAACATGACTTTGTCTTTTACCTGTTCAAAGTGTTCTAAAGTCACATGAAAGTCATTTTGGCGCAATGCTAAAAGTGCAGCTTCATTTACAAGCGCTGCCAATGCCGCACCGTTAAAACCTACTGTCATATTTGCTACTATTTTCACATCCAGATCATGCGGTACTTTTTCCAAATATTTCATTAAAATTGCTTCACGTTCTTTTTTTGTCGGTAACTCTACAAAAATCCGTCTGTCAAAACGTCCTGCACGCAACAGTGCGGAATCCAAAACATCTATTTTATTAGTCGCAGCAACAACAATTACACCGCTTGAGCCTTCAAATCCGTCCATTTCAGTTAAAAGCTGATTTAAAGTCGCCTCTCTCTCATCATTTCTGTTGCCGTCTCTTTTTTTACCGACAGCATCAATCTCATCAATAAATATTATAGAAGGAGCATTTTTTTTTGCTGCAGCAAAAAGTTCATGTACACGTTTTGCACCCATACCGACATATATCTGTACAAATGATGCCCCGCTCTGATAGTAAAACGGTACACCCGCTTCATGGGCAACCGCTTTTGCTATCATCGTTTTACCCACACCAGGAGGTCCTATAAGCAAGACTCCTTTTGGCATACGGGCACCAAAGCTTTTGTATCGTTTTGGGTTTTTCATAAAATCTATAATCTCTTCAAGTTCCACTTTTACATCACTGATACCACCAATATCATCAAAACTCACATCACTTTTTATCGCTTCAATATGAGTATTCCCTTCCGAAAGAGAAAAGTTTGTGTCATCTTTTGATTCACTGACAGTAAAAATTTCTCTCAAAGATTTTTTTTGCCATTTTCTAAAAGCTAAAGAACCAAGTCCCAAGATCAGTACAAACAGTAATAAATAGACCAATATATTGGTCTCATTGTCAACTTCAACTTTATAATCAGCAAACATGTTAGGTGTTACCTGGGAAAAAGGGATTTTGTAATATCCTTTTTTTGTTTTTAGATAGACATATTTTTTTGTGGCAATTACTTTTTCTACACTATGCTTTTGTAGGAGTTCTTTTGCCTGTTTCAGGGTTATTGCATCTGCATTGTCTCGCAAGAGAGCAAATAAAATCAGTACAATAATAATAAATGCGGAAATATAAATGGCTATTCTGTTTGTTTTAGATTCTGGCATAATTGAAGTCCTTTTTTACTTCATAGTTAGTAACAGTAATCCAGTTTCCAACCAGATCTTCTTGCGACTCTACAACAATTTTATTAAAATGCTGATCAACCCCATGATAGACCCCTTCTTTGTAAGACTCTATCAGCACTTCAAGTTCTCCCTTGTAGGCATTTCTGAAATCAAAATTTTTCTGTTGTATCAAATCCTGTAATTCATGCAGTCTTTCTTTTGCTATTTTACCGTTTACCTCCGGCTTCATAATGGCAGAGGGAGTACCATCACGCTTTGAATAGGAAAAAGCATGTAGATGCGTCAGTGGCAATGCTTTTACATTCTCTATAGCTTCACGCCATAAATCTTCGCTCTCACCCGGATGCCCTGTAATAAAATCAGTTCCTATCGCATAGCCTTTTTCTGCCAAAAGTTCAAACAACTCTTTATCCTGCCTGTAGACATTTCTTCTGTTCATCAGTTTTAGCATTTTTGGCGATGTATGCTGCAAAGCAATGTGCATATGCTTTTCCATCCACGGCTCATCTAAAATCTCTTTAAACTCATCTGTGATTTGAATTGGTTCAACACTGCCCAGACGTATGCGTCGTACACCACGGATTTGTGACATTTTTTTCATCAATTTTGCCAAGGAAGTTTTTGTATCCTGCCCGTAACTGCCGACATTGGTACCGGTTAAAATGAATTCACCAAAGCCGTTCAAAGCCAACCTGCTTACCTGTTCGAGTATTTTACTCTCATTCATACTTCTTGCATCGCCACGTACATAGGGAATAATGCAGTAAGAACAGCGAAAATTACACCCCTCCTGTATCTTTATAAAGGCTCTGCTTTTACCAACAAATTCATCTACAATCATGTCATCTATATGATTTAAATCACCCGGTTCGTAAAAGGGCTTTTCTTTTGCCAAAAGTGTATCTATTTTTTGTTTTTCACTTTGCCCGAATACACCGTGGATACGGTTTTCTTTTAAAAGAGATTCTCCCTTTGTATGCGCCCCGCACCCCGTTAAAAAAAGCTTTGCATCGGCATTGTTTTTTTCAATCTGTGAAATATAGGAACGCACATGTGTATCTGCACCATTGGTTACCGTGCAGGAGTTTATGACGATGACATCGGCTTCTGCTTCATTTTGGGTTATTTCATACTCTTTTAATGAACTCATCATAACCTGAGAGTCATAAAGATTTGTCCGGCAGCCGAATGTTTTAAAATATACTTTTTTCATCTATACCAACTCATGATTATGCTTTACTGGTACTTCATTTTGTCCAGACATATACAGCTTTTGTGTTGGATAAGCAATAGTAATATCCTCTTCTGCATTAAAAGCATCAACTATCTCACTTGAAATAACACTTCTCAATGTTAAAGTACCGTAAGCATTTGTTAAATACCATGCTTCAATATCAAGTCCATTTGTCTGTATAAAAGAAAAAATACGAGGCTCAACATTTGTGTTTTTTAAACTATAATGCTGGCGTAATTTATTCAATTGTTTTCTTGTAATATCCGTATACCCTTTAGAATACTTTTTGGTAATTTCTTTAACAATGTGCATCGCTTTTTTATGATTTGATTCAAAAGTGATAGTTATTTTGATACCATCCCAAACAGTTTTTAGGGCATGATGCGTATAGTTTGCTATCATATGCGTAAAAATATAGTTGTTTGGTATAAATATTATTCTTCCTGCGCGCCTGTTTTGAACGATTGTTGTAAGTGTAATATCTTCTAAAATTGTCATACGCAATAATGAAATATCTAAAACATCGCCAATATATCGCATTCCATCCATATCTACACGAATTCTGTCCCCTACATGTATACTTCCACCAAAGACAATAACAAGCCAGCCCAGCATTGACATGAACCAGTCTTTCATCGCAATAGCGATACCTGCCGAGGCAAATCCTAAGATAGTGACAAGATATGCAGCATTTTCTATATAGTTGAAAAATAAAATCAAAATTATGATGATAAAATTGGTAAATGTGATGATTTTATTTGCCATATAAAAACGTTCGTTATCTGTAATATATTTTTTGACAACCAACTTTAAAAGAAAAAATATAAAAAATACAAAGAGTATTGCCAGACCGATTTTAACAAGTCTGTAAACCTGTTTTTCAATACCTTTGTTAATGTTTATCTCTGCGATATCCAAACGCTTTTGATACACATTCATTGTGACATTCATAGTATCGAGTGCCTGTTCAAACATCTCCAGCTGTGTAAGCTTTTTTCTGTATATATCAGCATACTTTTTGTTTTTTGGCTGCAGGTGTACAATTTTTTTGTAAATTTCTTTTTCTTGTTTTAACTTGTTGATTAAATCAATCAGACTCTCTCTTTTTTTCTTGTACTCTTCAAGATTTGCATTGAGTGTTTTTATCACAGACAGACCGGTCAGAATATCAAAAGGGTTGTTGATTTCCGGCACTTTGTCGATATTTGGAGGCGTTATCAATCCAGAAAACGGTGCAGAACTGTTAGTGCCTTTTAGTTTTTCAATCTGTGAAGCCAGAATATTTTCTTTAGATATCAAGGCGATAAGTTCATCTTTATCCGCATCTGTTTTAGAATGCTTGGCAAGATACCTGATTCTTTTTTTAATGGCATCAAGATTATGCTTTACATCCATAGAAGTCATGTAAGAAGAGTAACTTTTCATCCACATGTTTTCATCAGATATCTCTGACTCTATGGTATTTATCTGCTGCTCATATGATTTTATCTTCTCAAGTGTAAGCGCTTCTTCTTTTGTTGTATCTGTGGCATTTTGTTCAACAAAAACATCTGCCTGCAACAAAGGAGAAAAAAGTATACAAACAGTAAAAATGAAAAACTTTAACAACATCAGTTGTTTCCAAATTTACGAAGAACTGAGAGAATCACTTCTTTGTCTATGTCATCCGTTATTTTTACGCCACCAATGCCTACTGGGATGATAAATGTTACAGAAGCATCCAGACTTTTTTTATCCAAAAAGAATGTTTCATAAAAACTGTTCACATCTTCGATGGTATAAGAAGTCGGTAAATCATACTTTTGCAAAAGTTCTTTTACCCTCTGTGCCTCCTCAGGTGTCATCAGGTTCATAGCGACAGCAACTTCATTTGCCATAACCATACCGATGGCTACCGCTTCACCATGCAAATATGTTTTGTATTTTGTTTCGTTTTCAATGACATGTCCAAATGTGTGCCCGTAATTAAGTGCAGCTCTGAGTCCATGCTCTTTTTCATCTTTGGCAACAACA
>JALSKR010000273.1 GCA_026988735.1 Sulfurimonas sp. | reverse complement strand
AGGTCGGTAATAAGGTCGGTAATCTTACAGACAATCAAATCATGATAATAGAGCTTATGAAAATAAATTCAAAAATAAGTGCAAAAAAGCTAGCAGATGAAGTTGGAATATCTGTGAGAAAGATAGAAGAAAATATATCCAAACTTAAAAAATTAGATATTGTAAGCAGAGTTGGTGGGACTCGTGGACACTGGGAAATAAAAGAATAGTATAGATGCCCAGTATCTTCTTTTATCAGTCACATCATAAAATGATGTGACTTTGCATTTGTATTTTAAAAAGCTTATTTTAACTTTGAAGCAATATCTTTTACTGCATCACTTGCATGATTGAAAGCAAGTGCTATACTTCCCTGGTCGGTAATAACATCGCCAATAGTATAAAGACCTTTTACATTTGTCTCAAAAGTTTTTTCATCATACACAGGAACATCCCATTCACCGGTTTTAACGCCTGAGTTTACAAGAATATCTTTTGGAGTTGTACCACCAAGTGCATATACTGCTCTGTCATATTCTCCGGTAGTGCCATCTGTAAAATTTACTTTAATTGCTCTTTCTACACCAGGTTCAACACTCTCAACATCTACCCCGAGTTTATTGATAAGTTTACCGTTATTAAGATACTTCATACACATTTGTGTATTGATTGGATTCATTCTTTTTATTTCAGCCTGTCTGTAGTTGAGTGTTACAACACAGTCTTCCATGTCTTCCATTTCTATTAGACCATAAGCATACTCACCGGCAGTATCTCCGCCACCGACTATCATTACATGTTCACCGTTTTGAACTTTTGAAAGATTGAAGTTGAGTACACTTTTGAGTTCTTTAGGAAATTTGTATCTTGGTTTGTTCGGTTTTCCCATGCGGCCGACTGAAAGAATAACATTTTTTGCTTTCATATTTTCAAGAGCTTCAGCTATGCCGTCCGTGGCATAAACAATTGAAAAAAGCCCATCTTCTTCTTTTTCAATTCTGATGATTTCATGGTTGTATTCAAACTTGTCCAATACACCGGCTTCGCTTAACTTATCATTCATTTGCTGAATATAATCTTCTTTTGAGCATTCTTCAAAAGTAACATTACCGGTAAATTCAAACTTGATTCCCATCCAGTCTTTATCTACTCTTTTCCCTTTTTTATAAAACTTATGAATCATGTCATTGTGATGTGGTGCCTTGTCTATAACCATAACATTTTCAATACCGGCCAGTTTTGCTTCTATAGCAGCAGCCATACCGCCAGGACCTGCACCTATTATTGCCAGGTCTACTATCTTTGGATTATTTTGCGCCATTTATTTCCCCTTTTTGTCGTAAAATTCAGGCCGTAGTATAGTAAATTTCAGGAAAATGTTCTTGTTAATATTTGTTTATGTTATTTTTTTAATCTATTTTTAAAATATCCTTAGTTTTTAGAGGCTTGACTCCGCTTTGGCTGGATGTTCGGAAACAATTTTTCGCACCTCTTCATGCGCATCTTTGCTTAGTCTTTCCAATATATCAAGGGGTGTAATCGGATTTTTTGCAACTGCTGCCCGGACATTTTCATCTTCGTCTTTACTGAGTTTGTTCAAGATTTCAGGTGTTGTGCTTGGATTTACCGCTATTGAAATTTTGACAAATACATCATTGTCATTGCTGAGTCTGTCCAGTATCTCAACAGGGGTATTTGCATTGCCCGCTACCCATGATACGACTTCTGTGTCTTCACTGAGTGCTATCAGTGTTGCAACATTTGTATTTGGGTGTTCTGCCACAAACTCACGAACAAACGGGCTGTCGTCTTTACTCAGTTTGTCTAAAGTTTCGGGTGATGTATTGATATGTGCAGCAACTCTTGCGCGTACAAACTGGTTTTCATCTTCACTTAGTTTTTCCAGTGCTTCTGTAGATGTCTTTGGATTGTTTGCCAGTGCTCTGCGGACACTTTCGTCACTGCTTTGGATCGATTCTAATTCTTCTTGTGTTATCATTTTTGCTGTTACCTTCATAATAATATTCATGAATTGTAGCTATAAGTCTCTTAAACGCTTAGTCACAAGAAAATGGAAACTTTTTTTCTAAGTTATTCATCAAGTCTATTTCTCTTTGCGATGTGACATTTTCTTTCAAATACTCCCAAAACTTCTTTGCAGCATCTACTACTTTAAGCCACTCTTCATCTTTTAATATCTCTTGGACATCCTCATCAGGTTCCATGTAAAATACTGCAAGTTTGTGAAATTTTTTTGCATGATCGGCTTCTTCTTGGGAAACATTTGCATATTTGACAGCTTTTTCATAGGCATCATCAAGTGCTAAAATATCAAAATAGGCACTCATACATTCATCAAAAGAAGAAGTTTGAGATTGAACCCATGATATCTCTTGCCAATTTATGTTTGCAAATTCAAAAATTGTATTTATCCAATACAACCGCCATCTTTGTTTGAGTTCGATATCACTGATATCGTCTTGCAGGTTTGCCATAAGCATAGAGTATTCCTCTGGTGAAATTTTATAAGTTGAATCTTACCCTAGACTACTCTAATAATAGCTAAAACTGGTTCTTATATTAAGCCTAAAGAGGTTAAAATTCAGCAAATATACGAGGAATTGAGAATGAGTATGACAGGAATGATATTTCAGTTTAACAGTGATGACGGAAAGGGATTGCTTATGTTGTCTGACGGTGAAACAAAAGAGTTTGACATAAGTCAATGGGTAGAGAAAAGTAACATGCCCTCGGTAGGACTGAAAATTTCATATGATGACAGTGACGAAAAAATCACCATTAAAGCATACAATGAAGAAGAAAAAAAATCTTTTGCTTACTCAACTGCTGATGAATGTATTCTTCATTTTAAGGAAGATGGATTTAAGGTTATCACGGATATTTCAGGTGAAACAATACGAACAATAACACTGAGAAAGTATGAAATGGGTGATTTTGCAGAGGTTGTAATCAAATCGGCAAACAATGAAATTTCCGTAACCCATATAGTAAACGGGAAAAAAATCAACTGATTTTTTTTATTTTTTATTAAGTATCCAATGCTATTATAATTAAAAAAAAGGAAATGACAATGAGCGAGACAACGAGCGAAATAACAACCGAAAAAGTGGATTTTGACAATATGAGTGTCATCCAAAAGATCAATGCTATTGATAAAATTATAGATGAAAAAATCAGAGAATTCTTGCATGCTGATGGTGGAGATTTGGATTTTATAGATCTCAAAGAAACAAACGGACTGACTGATGTTTATATTTCATATGTCGGGGCCTGCGGCTCTTGTGCAAGTTCAGGCGGAACACTTACTTCCATCCAAAGAATATTAAACGGTCAACTGGAAACTGATAATATCAGAGTTTATGCAGTTTAGCATACGAAAGGAAAAGAGTTGATTGTACAAGAAGAACTTCCTATGGTAGCAATACCGAGTATGAACGATACACACCTAGAAGAGAGTCTTCTTATAAACAAACTTGAGACGTCTGCAAGCAGTAATGATATAGAATCAACGCTTGCAACACTCAAAGAACTTCTTGCACATACAGCCATGCATTTTTCTACAGAAGAGAGCATGATGCAAGAAGCAAAATTTTTAGAATATAATTCACATAAGGCTGAACATGACAGGCATTTGAGTGAACTTGAGCATATAATTAAGTATTTTGAGGGGAATAAAGATACAAATGCAATTATGGCTTACATAAAGGGAAATTTAAAAGCCTGGATGCTTGATCATGTTAAAACAATGGACACAGTGATGGCTGAGCATTGTCACACAGTCAACTCTTAAAAACAACGGCATTTGCCGGCTGTTTAATCTTTAATCTTCATATGTCGGAGAGGTGTATTCAAACCCAAATTTCATTTTCTGGCTTATCTCTTCATCTATTTGATCAATAATTTCTTCTGTCACATTTTCAATACTATCGATAAATCTGTTTTTTTTTCTTTCATTTTTAAATGAATGAATGGCATAAGATTTCTCTTTTGCCTCTGTTTCTAGAAAATTTTCCAGAGTATCATCCCAAACAAGAGTAACTTCTTTACTCAATTGATTTTCTTTCCCATCTTCTGGAAGTGTAAAATTAAAAACTATAGTATAGCTGTCAAATTTCATAAACAAACAAAAGGTAGAACAAGAATTGCTTAACAATACGAAAAAGATGGATTGTAAAAATTATAATGAACCCCAAAATCAAGACCACTAAATCAAATATTTTAATTTCACCTCTCTATGATACCAGTGGTAACAGATTTACTCCTTTTTCATCTAAATTATTACCAG
>JALSKR010000272.1 GCA_026988735.1 Sulfurimonas sp. | reverse complement strand
CTTATCACACAAAATGTGAAGACGATTAAAACGGTTCCTTTGAGCATTGAGCATAAAGAGCTTATAGAGATTCGTGGAGAAGTGGTCATTTTTAAAGATGAATTTGAAAAAATCAACAAAGAGCGTCTAAAAAACGGTGAGCCTCCTTTTGCCAATCCTCGTAATGCCGCAGCGGGGAGCCTGCGACAGCTTGACCCAAGCATAACAGCAAAAAGAAATCTTGTATTTTTGCCTTACGGTGTCGGTGTAAACACTCTGCCGCACAAACTTTTGAGTGATAAAATGGCATATATTTATGATTTAGGGTTTCGCAAACCGCCACTGCGTGCCGTGACAAAAGGCTATGATGAGATAGAAGCAATGTATGAGCGCATGAAAGAAGAGCGAGAGAGTTATCCTATGATGCTTGACGGTATGGTTGTCAAAGTAAATGAAATAGCAGCGCAGATAGATATGGGTTATACGGTAAAGGTGCCGCGCTGGGCAGTGGCATACAAGTTTCCGGCAGTGGAAAAAATTACGCGTGTCAAAGATATTATACTGCAGGTCGGTCGCACAGGCGTTGTTACTCCTGTGGCTGTAGTGGAGCCGACAGAGATTGAAGGTGCTGTGGTTGAGCGGGCAACCTTGCATAACTTTGATGAAATAGAGCGTATGGATATTCGCATCGGGGACAAGGTTATCATTTTGCGAAGCGGGGATGTTATTCCTAAAATTGTGAAAGTTTTAGTGCATGAACGCAGTGGAGATGAAGTAAAAATAGAGCGTCCTAAAAACTGTCCTGTGTGTGGGAGCGAACTACTACAAGAAGATGTGCTTATAAAATGTCAAAACCTAAAATGTGAAGCACGGGTTGTCAACTCAATTATCTATTTTGCTTCAAAACAGTGCTTGAATATTGACGGACTGGGTAACAAAATAGTCGAACAGCTTTTTAATGCAGGGCTTGTAAAAAGTGTGCTTGATTTGTTTGATTTGAACATGGAAAAACTGTTGCAACTCGAAGGCTTCAAAGAGAAAAAAGCGAAAAATTTACTGAGTGCCATAGAGAGTGCAAAAGGGTGTGAACTGTGGCGATTTATCAATGCGCTTGGGATTGAACACATCGGAGAAGTGGCATCAAAAATGATAGCAGAGGCTTTTGGTCTGGAGTTTTTACATGTAAACAAAGAGGAGCTTGTAGCGATTGATGGCATAGGCGAAGAGATGGCAGAGAGTTATTTGGAATTTATGCGGGTTAACGAAGAGACGGTTGTTAAACTGCAAGAGGTGCTTCATCCACTGCCACCAGAAAAAAGAGAAGAGGCAAAAGAGAATCCTTTTAAAGGAAAAACGGTTGTGCTTACAGGAACAATGAGCGAGCCTCGACCTGTTATAAAAGAGAGACTCGAAGCATTGGGGGCAAAAGTGAGTGGCAGTGTCAGTAAAAAAACTGATTTTCTCATCTATGGCGAAGATGCAGGCAGCAAGTATGACAAGGCTGTAAGCTTGGGTGTAAAGACACTGAGTGAAGAAGAGATGAAAGAGATGCTTGCGTGAGACTCGATAACTATTTAGTACAATCAGGAGTCAGTGAGAGCCGTAACAAAGCACAGACAATCATTAAAGAGGGGCTTGTAAGCGTCAATGAGAAGCTTGTAAAGAAACCCGCATATGATGTAAGTGAAAGTGATGAGGTCAAGGTACAACAGCACAAAAGATATGTCTCTCGTGCTGCCTTGAAACTTGATGAATTTTTAAAGGAAACGGCTTTACATGTAAAGGACAAAACAGCCTTGGATATTGGCTCTTCGACCGGTGGATTTACACAGGTTTTACTAGAGAGGGGTGTAAAAGAAGTAAGTTGTGTAGATGTCGGCAGTGATCAACTGCACCACTCTTTACGCAAAGACGAGCGGGTGCATGTCTATGAAAACTGTGACATTCGTAAATTTGAATCAGACAAGCAGTTTGATTTGGTAGTCAGTGATGTGGCTTTTATTTCATTGCTCTATATTTTGGATGATGTTGACAGGCTTGCAACAAAAGATATAATACTGCTCTTTAAGCCACAGTTTGAAGTGGGACGAGAAGCAAAACGGGATAAAAACGGTGTTGTCACAGACAAAAAAGCAATTGCAAATGCTATGATGAAATTTGAAGATACATGTAAGCTCAAAGGGTGGGAATTAGTATATAAATCTCCTTCAAAACTAGCAGGAAAAGAGGGAAATCTTGAGTATTGTTATTTGTTTACAAAGTGTTACTCTCAGTAAAAATAGGTTATAGTATAAATGAGATTTAAAAGAGAAAATAAATGAATAGAACGACTTCAATCGCTATAGGCGGATTTGACGGTATGCATATCGGGCATCAGGCACTTTTTAAAGAACTTGATGAAAATGGCACAATTGTGGTTATCGAGACAGGGTATGCAAATCTTACACCTGACGGTTTTAGACAGCGTTATACCAATCATCGTATTGTCTACCTTAAACTTGATGATATACGGCATTTGGACGGAAAAGGTTTTCTCTCTTTTTTAAAAATAAAATTTCCAATGCTGAAAAAAATAGTTGTCGGGTATGATTTTCATTTTGGTAAAGACAGAAAATACTCGTATGATGATTTAAAAAAATTATTTGACGGAGAAGTAGTCGTGGTAGAAGAGGTAAAACACAACAACGATTCGGTACATTCACATAAAATACGAGCAAAACTTCAAATAGGTGATATAAAAGGTGCCAATGAGTTTCTCGGACACAATTATATGATCGAAGGTAACAGAGTTGACGGGCAGGGACTTGGCTCAAGTGAATTGTTTCCCACGATTAATCTACATGTAAAAGATTTTTTACTGCCAAAAGAGGGTGTATATGTAACACTTACGCGTATTGATGAGGAGGAACATTTTCATCCTTCTGTGAGTTTTATTGGACATCGCATAACAACGGACGGCAGTTTTGCAGTCGAGACACATATCCTTGACGGTGTGGTTACATGTAAAGAAAAAGCCCAAATCAGTTTTGTGGATTTTATACGAAATAATGAGAAGTTTGACTCTTTGGAGAAACTAAAAGAGGCAATTAAAAAAGATATAACGATTGCAAATCGGGTGCTAAAAAGATTAGAATTGTAAGTATCAATTTTTATTGTAACTTTTACGCTGTTAGAGCGTATGTGCCATATACTTTCCCTTGTGCAGCTGGGCAATAACATTTTGCTTGATTTTTGTAGAAGAAGTCTGTGGATTATAACTTACCTGCACTAATTTTTTGTCTTTTGATTTAAGGTACTCTTCTACTGCAATATTATGCGGTTGATCTCCCCAGTCTTCTCCAATAACAAAAATATCCGCATTCACTTCCCTGCAGGCTGATACATATTCAAGTTCATGATAGGCTCTTACATCATCAACACATTTGAGGGCTTTGAGCATTTCCATTCTTTGTGCTAAAGGTACAACAGGAACATTTGGTTTGTAAGAGTTTACAACCTGATCAGATGCAACACCGACGACCAGTTTGTCTCCCAGTGTTTTACAGTATTCTAATAAGGCCAAATGCCCCACATGTAACAAATCAAAAGTTCCGACAGTATATATAATCATTATTTTGTTTCCTTTTGTAATAAAATTAAGATATTTCAGATACAATAGCATAAATATACTTGATTTTCAGTAAAAATTTGATAAGGATTCATTTTATGACAAAACAACCGACGATTCTCTCTTATGTGAGAGATATTCCCAACCTTTTATCGCTTTCAGGATTAGCCTGTACACTTTTAGCCATCTATTTCAGTATTACCGGCCTTTATTATGCTGCCATGATTGGTATGGTTTGGGCTGTTGCCTTTGACTGGGCAGATGGTTTGGTCGCGCGCAAGCTTCAAGGAAGAACTGCTACAGATGCAAAATTTGGAGGGCAGTTGGATGTTTTGATAGACATAGTAAGCTACGGTGTAACACCGGCCATATTACTTTTAAGTTATGGACATTTTGAACCTGTATATCTTATAGGAGCATTTATAATGGTGAGTGCCGCGGCAATACGACTCAGTTATTTTAGTACATACGGACTTGCCGGAGGAAAAAAATATACAGGACTCGCACTTGACAACAACAGTCTGGTTTTGGTTTTTATCTTTTTGTTTGAAGGTTTTTTTACTCATGAAGTTTTTTCTGCCGTTTTGTATATAAGCGGTGTGGCACTGGCTATACTGAATGTCTCAGAGATTAAAACACCAAAGCTCTCGGGGAATCCTAGAAATGTTTATCTGCTTGCTCTGTATACGCTTGCAATATCAGCTGTTTATGCTTATAAGCAAATTAGCCTAGGTTAAAACCTAGGTCCCAAAAACAGTTCTTATGCTCTTCGGAAGCGATGCTTTAGCTTCGCCTATGATATAACTGAAGTTCAAATTACAATAAAACAAACAGGGGAAATAATGAAAATAACACCAAATGTAGTGGTGAAAAATGAAGATGCTAGGTATGAAATTACTCTTAAAAATACGAGTAATATTGAATCTGTTGAAGTTCTTTCAAGAGGGGATTATTATCATAAAGACAAGATAGAGTATGTCATTAAAAACAATCATATTGTATTTAGATATAACATGAATTATCTTGGAGAGTTTCTTGTCAAAGTAAATTTTACCTATAAAGAGTCGAAGTCTGTTTGTCTGTACTGTGTTGATAAAGAGATGATAGGTTTAAGACCATTCAAGGGTGATTTGCACATGCACTCTGTCTATTCGGATGGTAAAACAACTCCTTTTGCGATGGCTTTGGCTTCTTTGCAGGCAGGTATGGACTTTGTAAGCATTACTGACCATGACACCTATGAAGGCTCTCTTGAGGCAATAAAAAGAGTAAAACAGAACAATATAGACATTTTGGTGCTTGCCGGTGAAGAAGTGAGTGTCGGAGGAAAAAAAGATATGTCCATCGCTCAGGGAAACGGTCACATACTCTCCATCAATGCAAACAGATCCATAGAAGAACAGAGGAAAAACAGTAAAAAGTACGAAAAAGAGCTGCAGGAGATTGTAGAGCAACTACAAAAAGAAGATATTGACAAAACTATTGACCTTTTTCACTATGCAAAAAATATCTGGGTTATCAAAAAAATCAAAGAGGCAAAGGGTGCGTCTATACTGGCACATCCGAACTGGGTTTACAGAGACGGAAAGTATCATCTGCATCAGGCCTTTTACAAAGAGATGCTTAAAAGTTCACAGCTTGATGGTGTTGAAGTTTTTGGAGAGGAAAAAATCAAAGAGTATAACAACATGACACACCTGACTGCTATGCAGATAAAAAACAAGTACAAATATTTGGCACCGTTTGCCAACTCAGATGCGCATGACAGTGATCATGAGGTGGGGGAGCGTTTTACAATTGTGTTTGCAAAAGAGAAATCTGCTTCAAATATTACCGATGCGATTCGAGAAGGGCTCACCTGTGCTGTTTACAAAAGAGAAAACAATGAGCATCAGTTTATAGCAAAAGATGAGTTGGCACAATATGTTTATTTTTTGATTAAAGAGTATTACCCAAAACATAACAGCCTCAAAAGCAGACTGGCAAAACTTTATGTTGATCAGTTAATCAACGATGAGAGTTTTGACAAGAGAATTGATGCAGTAAAGTTGAAGTTGAAAAACCATACAAATGCATTTTTTTTCGATACAATTAGCATAAAAAAGAAGTGAAGATTTGAACAGAGAATATTTAGAAAACAAAAACACAATACATTTTAAATTTGAACAAAATCAAGAAGACTTTATAGTCGATGAAATTCCGCTGCAGTTTAAAGGCAAAGGTAATTTTGCCATATTACATGTAAAGAAAGTAGAGCTCACAACCTGGGATATGATAGCGGCATTTGCCGAATTTTTAAATTTACCGGCTGAAAAAATAGGCTATGCAGGACTTAAAGACAAGCATGCAACAACAACGCAGTATATTTCAGTAGAAGCGAAGTATGAAAAACAGCTCAAAAAGTTTAAACATCCGCAGATTAAAATACTCAGTGCAACACGCCATACACATTCAATACGAATGGGTGATTTGACAGGAAACCGTTTTAGTATCAATCTTTTTGGTGTTTCACAAATTGAGGCAGGACAGATTGAAAAACTTGCACGAAAAAGTGAAAAAAACGGTCTGCCGAACTATTTCGGATATCAAAGATTCGGACGTAATGAAGACTCCATAGAGCAGGCACGTGCAATGATAGCAGGTGATTTACATGTAAACGATGCAAAACTCAAAAAGTTTCTTATCTCGATTTATCAGAGTCTCTATTTTAATGACTGGCTAAAAGAGAGAGTTCTGCTCAGTAGAGAAGAAAACGGCGGAAAATTTATGCTTTTGGAAGGGGATGTATATCTCTCAAATGAAGAAAAACTCTTTACCCCAAAGAAAATGCCTCAAAAAGATTTTGAAGCAAAAAAAGTAGTGCCGACAGGGCTTTTACCCGGACGGGATGTTTATCGTGCAAGAGGTGAAGCAAGAGAGATAGAAGCAAAATATGATGATGAGTTTTTGTATGACA
>JALSKR010000271.1 GCA_026988735.1 Sulfurimonas sp. | reverse complement strand
ATGATAAATACCAATGATGGTTACTTTTGGGCGGAGGGTGCAAGAGATCTACTTTCAGGAACTGCTACAAATCCTGATGCAAAAGAGTATTTCGATAAATTTCATCAAGCGCATGACTTGTCTCCCGTTACAACAGCTGCCTCACAATTAACGGCTTTTTTTGCAAAAGTTTTACCTTTTGCCTTTGAAAGTATTATTTTCTACCTACCTGTATTTTTAAGTTCACTTGTGGTTATTCCTATTATTTTGATAGCCAAAGCATTGAAAAATTTAGAAATGGGACTTATTGCTGCACTTTTGGCATCAATTGCGTGGAGTTATTATAATCGTACAATGGCAGGCTATTATGACACTGATATGCTTAATATTGTGTTACCGATGTTCTTGCTTTGGTCTATTATCTGGGCGGTTCAAACAAATAAAGATATATATCTGCTTTTTACAGCCTTAGATATTTTGGTGTACAGATGGTGGTATCCGCAGTCTTATTCTTTAGAATTTTCTTTTTTTGGACTTATACTTTTTTATACTTTGGTATTTGATCGAAAAAATGTGTTTAATTACAAGTTGCTTGCTATTATGATGTTTGCAATGATGAATACTGACGGATTTATTCGTTTAGGCGCTGTTTTGGGTGCATTTTATATATTTAAACAAGAAAAACTGGACAGATATATTTACTACATTTTAGGCTTATCCATTATTGCATTTTTTATAACAGGTGGTTTTTCTCCAATTTGGGCACAACTCAAAGGATATGTTTTTAGAGAAAGTGTCAGTGCGGGAAACACAGGACTTGGACTTCATTTTTTTACGGTGATGCAAACAGTACGCGAAGCAGGGCATATTCCCTTTGAAACTTTTGCAAATCGTATAAGTGGAAATACTGTTACATTTGTAATTGCCTTGTTTGGTTATATCTATTTGTTATATAAGCACCGTATTATGCTTTTTTCGCTGCCCCTTGTAGGACTTGGATTTTTAGCCTATGTCGGCGGACTGCGATTTACTATTTATGCAGTACCCATTTTAGCCTTTGGCATTGCCTTTTTAATTACACAAATTGCTGCAAAAATGCCTACACAGATGTTAAAAGTTTTAAGCATGACTGCTTTTACTTTGCTGGTGCTGTATCCAAATTACAAACATATAGAGGCATATAAAGTGCCTACTGTTTTTAATGCAGATGAAGTGAAAGTTTTAACTGCATTGGGTAAAAAAGCAAATCGTGAAGATTATGTTGTGGCATGGTGGGATTATGGTTATCCGATACGATATTATGCTGATGTAAAAACATTGGCTGATGGTGGAAAACACAGTGGAAGTGTTAATTTTCCTATCAGTTTTATGCTGACACATACTCAAGAAGAAGCAGCAAAAATGGCGCGTCTTGATGTAGAGTATACTGAAAAAACATACGATTATTTAGAAACAAACAAAAAATTGATAAAGGATAAAAATCTTACAGTTTTTTCAAATATTGAACAGATGACAAAAGAGTACGGATATAAAGATACAAATAGATTTTTAAAGAGTCTGAAATCAGATATAAAATTACCTCAAAAAACAAGAGATATATATTTTTATCTTCCTTTTCGCATGATCAATATCTATCCGACTGTCACACTTTTTTCAAATTTAGATTTAATGAACGGAGCCAAAAAACAACAGCCGTTCTTTTTTATATCCCGAAATTTTAAAGATACCGGAGCAAAAATCCAGCTTGCACAAAATATTTTTTTAGACAAAAGAACTTCGATGCTGAGCATAGGCAAGAAAACACTGCCGATAAGACGATTTGTCGTGACAAAATATGATAAACATATGCAACTGCATAAAGATGTTAAATTGATTAATCTTTCATCCAATATTACAGTTATTTATATGGCTGATTACAAAACTTTTTTAATTGTTGATGAAAAAACGTATAATTCTCTTTATGTACAGCTCATGGTCTTGCAAAATTATGATAAAAAACTTTTTGAGCCTGTAATATTGACACCACAGGCTAAAGTATATAAATTGAGAATATAAGAATTAAAGAACAGTCGGCATTGCAAAAAAATTAAATTTTTTTCTGCAGTGCAGGCTGAATTTAAGTAAATATAACCAAATTTTCACTATAATCATTTCACTAAACACAAAGGCTTTTCTTGCAAACAATGATAAAAAAATGTCTTTTCCCGGCAGCAGGCTACGGAACAAGATTTTTACCGGCTACCAAAGCGATTCCAAAAGAGATGCTTCCTATTTTGAACAAACCACTGCTTCAGTATGGGGTCGAGGAAGCAATAGAAGCAGGACTTAATACTATGGCTGTTGTTACAGGACGGGGAAAACGTGCGATTGAAGATCATTTTGATACCTCTTATGAACTCGAACAGCAAGTTAAAGGTACTTCAAAAGAGCGTTATCTCGAAGAGATAAGAAAAATAATAGCAAACTGTACTTTTTCTTACACACGCCAAATTGAGATGAAAGGGCTTGGACATGCAATACTCACTGGTGAAACACTCATAGGAGAGGAACCTTTTGCGGTTATACTGGCAGATGATTTATGTAATAATGAAGATGTGGGTGTTTTAGCGCAAATGGTAAAACTTTATGAAAAATATAAGTGTTCCATAGTTGCTGTTGAAGAAGTGCCTTATAAAGATACCAATAAATATGGTGTTGTGGCTATAGAAGAGCAGCCCGCACTAAAGTACGGGTTCCAAGAAGACGATAACGCTTTCAAAGTGACAGATATGGTAGAAAAACCATCTCCGCAGGACGCCCCTTCAAACTTAGCCATCATAGGCAGATACATCCTTACTCCGGACATATTTGATATTTTACGGGATACAAAACCTGGAAAAGGCGGAGAAATTCAGATTACAGATGCTTTGCTGCAACAGGCAAAACAGGGAAAAGTAATTGCCTATAAATTTCAGGGAAAGCGCTTTGACTGCGGTAGTGTAGATGGTTTTGTTGCTGCGACAAATTACTTTTATGACAAGAATCATTCATGAACTATACACACAATTTTAATCCGACTATCTCAGATGAAGATATTTTTGCTGAAATTGTAAAAGAAGAGGAATATATAGGCTACTATAACCTGCCTTTTCAAGATACAACTGTTTTTAAGGAGTATGCAAAGAATGTTGGGCAGAGCAATATTGTCGTAATTGGCATCGGTGGAAGTACACTCGGTACCTATGCTATATATAAATTTTTAAAACACTCAAAAGATTTGCAAAAAAAACTTTTTTTCCTCGAAACGACAGACCCTATAGATATAAAATCCAAGATTGAAAATATTGATTTAAAAGATACTCTTTTTATAGTGATTTCAAAATCCGGAACAACTTTGGAAACGATAGCATTATTTAAATATATTAACTCTTTGGTTACATGTAATAAAGAAAATACCGTGATTGTCAGTGAGCAGGATTCCAAATTGAGTGATTATGCCCGCATACACAATATGAAAATTTTTGAGATTCCGAAAAATGTCGGAGGACGCTTTTCTGTATTTTGTGCAGTGGGACTGCTGCCTTTGGCTATAGTGGGAATAGATATAGATGCACTCTTAGGCGGTGCAAAAAAAGTCCATGATGAGTTTTTTTATACGGACCAAGAGCAGCCCGCACTGAAGTACGGGTTCCAGGGTACCTCTGAAACCGCAACTTCAGTTCCTCTGCACAACGATGACGCAGGCAATATCTCCGGAACCGGTACTTCAGTGCCGGCTGACAATGGTATAAACACCAAACAACGCCTTTTAAAAAAAGCCCGGTTTTTAGTCGAATACAAATACAATTTCAACATAAATGTAGTCTTTTCCTACTCCTCACGACTTGAAGGATTTAACAAATGGTATATCCAGCTTTGGGGTGAAAGTTTAGGAAAAATCGATATAAACAACACACGTCAGGGATTGACACCTATAGGTATTATCGGTCCGATTGACCAGCACTCCTTTTTGCAACTTATCATTGAAGGCAGACGTGACAAAACGGTAACCGTCATCAAGGTGCAAAATTTTGACAATGATTTAAAAATTCCGGATGTAAAATTAGAAGGGCTTGAAGAATTACAATACCTTAATAATATTCCTTTTTCCGCACTGATAAACAAGCAGGCAGATGCAACGATAGAGTCAATAAACAATCAAAAAGACATTCCCTGTGATGTAATAACTATAGACGGTGTCTGTGAAAGTGCCATTGGCGCATTGATGTATGAATATGAACTCCTTACTTCATTGTGTGCAAAATTGATGTATATTGATGCCTATAATCAGCCTGGCGTTGAGAATGGCAAAATTATTTTAAAAAATAAATTAAAAAAAAATAAAAATATTTGAGTAGGATATATGCAAAAAACGATACAGCTTTTAAAAAAAAATGATGAACTGAGAATAATTGACACACAACTCGATATATATCTTGAAATTCCGCATTTGGCATATGCTGAAGTCAAAAAAGAAGATGGTGGAAAAGCCCTCCTTTTTACCAATGTTATAGATAAAAAAAATGCTAAAACATTTGATGAGCCTGTATTGATGAATGTGTTTGGTTCTTATAAACGCTGTGAACTTCTTTTTGGACGAACAATTGAGTCAGTTGCTGATGAGATTACAAAGCTGTTGCATATGAAACCGCCTGTAGGGCTCAAAGAAAAAATTTCTATGGCAAGTGAGCTTTTTTCGCTCAAAAACATTTTTCCAAAACGTCTCAAAGGCGAGGGCGAGTGTCAACAGATAAAATACCTTGAAGAGGACATTGACCTGTATAAGATGCCGGTTTTAACAACCTGGGAACAGGACGGCGGTCCTTTTATCACTATGGGGCAGGTTTACACACAAAGTCTTGATGGTGAAATGGTAAATCTCGGTATGTACAGGCTTCAGGTGTATGATAAAAATCATTTGGGCATGCACTGGCAGATACACAAAGACTCTTCACACTTTTTTGACCAGTATCAAAAAGCCGGAAAGAAAATGCCTGTCAGTATAGCTATAGGTGGCAATCCGCTTTACACATGGTGTGCAACGGCACCGCTTCCTTATGGTGTGAATGAGCTTTTGATGTACGGACTCATTACAAAAACACCTGCACAGCTTGTAAAGTCTTTAACAACACCTTTGTATATTCCAAAAGATGTTGATTATGTGATAGAAGGCTGGGTTGATCCGGATAATATGAAAATTGAGGGTCCTTTTGGTGATCACACTGGGTACTATACTTTAGAAGAGCCGTATCCTGTGATGGAAGTCTCAGCTATAACTATGAAGAAACAAAGAACATTTTTGGCAACAGTTGTCGGAAAACCGCCTTTAGAAGACAAATATATGGGCTGGGCAACAGGAAAAATATTTTTTCCACTCTTAAAAACTACTACACCGGACTTACTTGATTATCATATGCCGGAAAATGCAGGGTTTCACAACCTGATACTTGCAAAAATGCAGCCACTTTACAAAGGTCATGCAAAACAGTTTATGCATGCATTTTGGGGTGCAGGACAGATGAGCTTTGTCAAGCATGCGATTTTTGTTGATGAAAAAGCACCAAAACTGGAAAATTATGAAGCTTTTGTCACCTATGTGTTAAATCGTTTTACTCCTAAATCTCTTTTTATTACCGAGGGAATTTTGGATGCTCTTGACCACTCATCTCCAGAAACTCTTGTCGGTGGAAAACTAGGGATTGATGCAACTCTTGCAAACAATGTTGAACCACCACAGCTGTTGGGCGATGCCGAGCTTTTGCGCAGAGTAAAGGAATTGCTTCCTGATGTTGTTGATTTGCACCAGTTTATGCAACGCTCAAATAACCCTGTTACTGTCATCAGTATAGATAAAAAAAGAAATGTGAAAGAGTATTTTGATGACTTGCTGGAATTAAGTACACATTTAAGGGTGGTTGTGTTTGTAGATGCCAAAAAAAATGATATACATAACTCTTATATGCTGATTTGGCGTGTAACAAACAATATGGATGCCCTTCGTGATGTTTATACATCAGGTTTAATGGTAGGTATAGACGGTACAAATAAAAACTCTTTGGACAATTTTACACGGCAGTGGCCTGATGATGTTGATTGCACACAAAGTGTTGTACAGAGGTTAAAGAAAGAAGGTGTTTGGGATTTGGACGAAAAACTCTGTAAGAAGTTTCAATTATAGATTTTTTGTGCTTTTTGTGATAAATTTTACCACTGTAAGGAATATATAATAATTTCTAATGTAATATCAGTGAAACATATTTCACTTCAGGAACAACTTATGAAAAAAATTTTATTAATTGCTTTGTCTTTAGCTTTTTTTACGCTTTCTTCGTCAAATGCTGCTATTTATAAGGGACAACGGATTTTTATTAAAAAATGTTTAAAATGTCATGATTCCGGACAAAATTTCATTGCAAAATATAAAATGAAAAAATGGAAGAAACTTATGAAAAAAAAGGGTAAAGGACTGGCAGAAATCCATCTTAAAAGTGAAAAAGCTAAAAAGTCATGGAAATATTTTAAAAGTAAAAAATATGCCAGAAAATCAAAACACCTGAAGCAGTTTTTAGTTGAATATGCAAAAGACAGTGGTAATGTTCCTGCCTGTAA
>JALSKR010000270.1 GCA_026988735.1 Sulfurimonas sp. | reverse complement strand
TATCTATTTTTGACATAACCATAGCGCTCTCGTGCAAGAATTTGGAAAACTGTTGTTGATTCTTTTCACTCAGAAGTTCATTTGTTCTGTCCAGCGTTAAAAGGAGTAATTCAGAAACAGAATCCAGTGACTGTTCAACATTTGCGAAAAAAGAAGGAGCAGCGTTAATGACAGGATACTTTTCTCCTTTTTTTGCTTTGAGCGGCGGCGCATTGTTACTGCCCTCTGTCAGATTTATATAACTCAGTCCGGTAATCCCCTGTGCAGTAAGCTTTGCCACCGTATCTTCTTTTACAGGCGTAGTTTTAAGCATACTGACTGTGACTTCCACCTGTTCGGTGTTTTTCGGATTTATGCGCAAGCGTATTACTTTTCCTACTTTTATGCCCTTGTATTTCACCGGTGCATCAAGATTGAGTCCCAAAACTGACTCATTAAAGTATATAATGTACTTCTGTGTTGCTTCTGCTTTTTGGGGTTTTAGCATCCAGTAAACAAACCCTAGTATGCTGAGCATTCCCAACAAAACGACAAACCCTATCAATGTGTAGTTTACTTTATTATTCATCTTATACCAATCCCCACTAAAGAAACGAAATTTAAATTAAAAATAAGCTATTAGCTACAAGGCAGACTGTTGCAGGAGCTACTGGTAGCTTCAAAATAGTCTAACGCAGTAGATGATAGCTTATTTTTAACCCTTTGGGCAATAGTATTGCATCATATTGCTTCGTTGAAAACCCTTGAGGCTACCAGTAGCCCCTGCAGGATTTCGCCTTGCACTATAATACAATACTATTGTTTAAATGTCGTTTCTTTAGTGGGGATTGGTATTGCATCTCTAAAAAAAGTCTGTATAAAATCATTCTTCACAGAAGTAACCTCTTCTAAACTGCCCTCATAGGCAATTTTTTTATTATCAATTATAGCCATTCTATCCAAAGTATTATATATAGAATGTAAATCATGTGTGACAATTACCATAGTCAGTCCAAGCATGGAACGCAATTGCAATATAAGTTCATCGAACTCTCTTGCTGAAATAGGATCAAGCCCACTTGTAGGCTCATCCAAAAAAAGCAGTTTCGGATCCATTGCCAAAGCTCTTGCAATACCGGCTTTTTTTCGCATACCTCCGCTTATCTGGGAAGGATACAAAAATGCATCGCTTGGTTTTAATCCCACCAAATCAAGTTTAAACGCTACTATCTCCTGTATCATTTTTTCAGAAAGTGTCGCATATTCCCGCAGTGCCAAAGCAATATTTTCCGCCAGGGTCAAAGAGGAGAAAAGAGCACCAAACTGAAACAGCACACCCCATTTTCGGCGGAGTTCCTGGGCCTCTTTTTCGCTTATATTTTCAATCTTTTGTCCTAAAATCTCAACACTTCCTGAATGAAATTCCTGCAACATGACCATTTCACGCAGCAGTGTTGTTTTTCCACAGCCACTTGGTCCCAAGAGCCCATAAATTTCACCCTCCTTTACATGTAAGGTAAGTCCGTCATGCACAACTTTGTCACCAAAAACTGTTTTAACATTTTTGACTCTGATAAGCTCCATTATATCCCCAGATTTGTAAAAGCTATGGAAAAAACCGCATCACATACAATGACAGCAAACAGTGATTCGACAACACTTTTGGTGGTATTGTATCCTATGCTTTGTGTGTCATCTTTGACGATTAAGCCTCTGTAAATACCGATAGAAGCAATCAAAAATGCGAAAAACGGTCCTTTTATAAGTCCGACATAAAAATGTTTCATTGCTACAACCTCTTGCAGCCTCTCAATAAAAAGTGCCGGTGGCAAGTCCAGACTCAAATCTGCAACTATAATGCCTCCGAGCATTGCCATAATGTCTGCTACAAAAATGAGTATCGGCAGCATAATTACAAGAGCAATGATTCTTGGCAGTACCAAAAAGGTATAGGGATCAAAACCCATAGTTCGCATAGCATCAATCTCTTGTGTAATTTTCATAGCCCCTATCTGTGCCGTATAGGCTGAACCGCTTCTGCCTGCAATTACTATTGCCGTAATAAGCGGAGCAAGTTCTCTAAATATAGAAATACCCATCATATCGACAATGAAAATATTGCCGCCATAGCGTTGCAACTGATATGCAGCCTGGTAGGCTGTTACCAAACCAATCAAAAAACTTGTCAATGCAACAATGCCAAGAGCACGCAGTGCACTTTCGTTAATTTCAAAGGCTATCTCTTTGAGACGGATGTTTTTAACATTTTTAAAATAGAGTAAAAATGAAAAAAAGACCTTTCCAAGAAACTCCATAAAAGAGATGAATGAAAGGTATGACGCATAAAATGCTTTGCCAAAATATGCAAAGATATTTTCTTTTTTGATTTTATAATTTTTATCAAGCTTTTTTTTATGCTCTTTTGTCAATGCAAGAGTATGGTAAAAGTTTTGATTTTCAGACTCTATTGTTGCATTGTACTCTTCTTCCAGGTCCGTTAAAAAAAGAGCAAAGGCCGTATCAAGATAAGAGGCATTTTTCAAATCGACAGTAATTTTTTTGAAATTTGAAAGCTCTGTTTTTGCAATGGATTCTTGAGCTTGATGAAGATTGTAGAGTGTCAGTTCCCCTGAAAATTCAAGGGAAATACTCTCTTTATTGCTAGTAGTGCGCAGTAGGTTTTCAGGCATAAGACAAAAAGACTAAAAATCTCTTTCTAAAAGTTTGTTTACTTTTAAAATAGTAATGATTTTATCTGCCTGTTTTCCCACACCGTCGATGATAGTGTCATCACCATTGACTGTATCAGGCGGCGGTCCGACATTTTCTTTTTTAATGCGGATTGCCATTGTCAGTCTGTCTATGACAAATCCTGCCACATCAGAACCGTTGCGCATCACAATAAAACGCGTATCTTCACTCTGTTTTTTAGGTGGCAGTCCAAATTTTGTACGCAGATCTATAAGAGGAATGACAGAGCCACGAAGGTTAAATACACCCAAAACATACTTTGGAACCTGTGGAACCCTTGTCCATGGAAAAGGTTTGATAATCTCCTGAATAGAGAGAATAGGCACCGCATACTCTTCATCCCCTATGACAAATCCAACAAGCTGTACCACATCATCGAGCTGATCAACAACACTGTCATTTTGTTCGGCCTGTTTGTTAATAATTTCTTTTAATTTATCACTCATTATAAAAACTCCGGTTTAAAGTTAACATTTCTCTGTACAACACTTGCCAGATAGTCCGCAGAATATGGTTTTGTAATATACTCAACCATGCCTGACTCAACACCGCGCATACGGTCTGATTTACTCGTTCTTGATGTGACTGCTATGAGTGGCAGATTTTTATACCTGTTATATTTTTTAATCTCTGAAGCCAGTGTATATCCGTCCATTCTCGGCATTTCAATATCAATAAGCATTGCATCGACATTATAGTCTCCTGATTTCAAAAGATTAAGCGCTTCTTGCCCGTCACTTGCTTCAACAAGTGTAACTCCCATAGGTTCAAGTGCTTTTCTCATTATCGTTCTGTCTGTTTTTGAATCATCAACTATCATAACAGTGTAGTCACTCGCTTTTGTTTTCTCTCTCACCGCAGATTCATCTGATGAGCTTATCTGTGTAGCTTTTGTCTCTCTTGCCATATCCATAAGCGCCACAACATCAACAATAAGCGTCACACCTCCGTCTCCGCGGATAGTTGCACCTGCAATGCCCTCAATACCTTTGAGATAATCACCAAGAGATTTGATAACTATCTCTTCCTGTCCAACCAAAATATCTACAATAAGCCCGAGTTTACTTGTTCCAAGTCCTAAAACAACAACATAGGCATGTTCACTGGCATCCAAAATCCGCTCGACTTCAAAAATATCACCGATATGTACCAAAGAGAGAACATCATCACGCAGACGCATTACAGAGCGTCCCTCTACTGTGTATATTTCATCTTTTGAAATTCTTACAGTCTCAAGAACAGAAGCTAAAGGAATGGCATAATGCTCTTCTTGCACACCGACAAGAAGTGCCTGAATAATTGCCAATGTCAAAGGAATCTTTAGTTTTATAGATGTTCCTTTGTCAATTTCACTGTCTATATCAATAATACCGTTGAGTTTTTCAATGTTTGTTTTGACAACATCCATCCCGACACCACGGCCAGATACACTTGTTACAGCAGCTGCAGTTGAAAAACCTGGTTTAAAGATAAGTGTATAAGCCTCTTTGTCACTCATCTGTTCTGCTTCTTTTTCAGTAATGATGCCTTTTTCAAGAGATTTTTGTTTAAGCATCTCCGGGTCAAGCCCTTTTCCGTCATCATCTATCTGAATTACAATCTGATTACCCTCATTATAGGCTTTGAGTGTAATCGTACCCTCTTCCGGTTTGCCTTTTGCAAGACGCTCTTCCGGTGTCTCAATTCCATGATCACAGGAGTTACGGATAATATGCACCAAAGGATCACCGATCTCTTCAACAATTGATTTGTCAAGCTCTGTATCTTCACCGGAGATAACAAGTTCAATCTTTTTGTTGAGTTCACGGGAGAGATCTCGAATCATTCTCGGGAATTTGTTAAAAACCTTTCCTATAGGAAGCATACGGGTTTTCATTACGGCAATTTGCAAGTCAGTCGTTACAAGCGAAACAATAGAAACAACCTGGTTCAGTTCTTCTAAAAACTCTTCTCCCTCATAACGCTCTTCTACATCATCGTTAATTTTAATCAATCTATTTTTTGCAAGTACGAGTTCACCGATTAAATTCATAAGATGATCAAGTCTTTTTACATCGACACGAATCGTCTGCTCAACCGTAGCAGGTGCACGTTTTGCCGGTGCCGCCGCCTTTGGATCCTCAGCAGAAGCTTTTTGTGATGCTTTTTTGTTGTGTGAAACAGGAGCAGGGGTCGGTGCCTTTGGAGCTTCCTCTTTTTTCTTTTCTTTTTTCTCTTGTTTGTCTTCTTTTTTCGGCTCTTCTTCACTCGCTTCTGGCGGCATCATAGGCACCTCTTCACCGGCGGCTATTTTTGCTTCTCTTTTGGCTTTGTCTTCGGCCTGACGCTGAGCCAAAAGTCTTTCTATTTCAGCTTCTATCTCATCAGGATCCATATTGTCATAATCCGGCTCTTCTTCTGCCTCTTCTTTTTGTACAGTTTCTTCTGAGTCTTGATTTGCCTCTTCTTTAACTGCATCGGCAAGCCCTGAAAGATCACCGTTGCTTATTTTATCAAGTCTTGCAACACAGGCCGCGACATCTATGCCATCATCACTGCTTGTATCACGGATTTTTTCCAACAATGCCTTCATGAGGTCAATTGATTCCAAAATAACATCCATTACATCCGGCGTTATGCTCAGTTCTCCGTGACGGGCTTTATTAAGAACATCTTCCATATGATGCGTCAAATGCGTCAATGTATCAAAATTTAAAAATGATGAAGCCCCTTTGACGGTATGTGCGACACGAAATATCCCGTTTAACAATTCTAAATCATCCGGACGGGACTCTAATTCAACCAAATCTTCGTCAAGCTTTTCAACAAGTTCAAATGATTCAACTAAAAAATCCTGTAGTATCTCTTGAAATTCATCCATATTTACACTCCCTATTTTTTCATATGTGCACGTACTATACGTGATACTTCATCAAAAAATGAACTTGCCTGAAATTTAACCAAATAAGCTTCTCCGCCGGCTTCCTCACCTCTTGCCTCACTGAAATGATCGCTTATTGAGGAGTTAAAGACTATAGGAATATCACTAAAGCGTTCATCTTCTTTGACTTTTGCCGCAAAATGAAAACCGTCCATTCTAGGCATTTCAACATCTGAAATAATAATCTTTAAATTATCTGCCAAAGCATCTCCATATGTTTCGTACAGATCTTTGAGTTTACTCAGACCCTCTTCTCCGTCCATCGCTTCTACAACATGAAAGCCCATTTTTATTAAAGCCTCTTTGACAATTTTTCGAGCTGTTGCACTGTCATCAAGTACCATTGCCAAACCTGAAAATGTTTCTATCTTTTCTGGTGCAGAATCAGTTTCAGGTTCATAAAGACCCAGATCCTGTACAACACTCTCCAGGTCTAATATCAAAAGAACATTGTCGCCCTCTATTTTTGTGACACCTGTAATTTTATTGCTCTCAAGTCCGGATGAACTGCTCATAAAAGTTGCCGGTTCTATATCACTCCAACTGATTCTTCTGATACGTTTTGCTTCATGAACAATGAAACCTATAAGAACATTGTTAAATTCTGTAATGATAACGCGTGCATTTTTCTTTGCATCTTCCGGTTCAGTGACACCCATCCACTTTGCCAGATTCACAACCGGAATAACCACTTCACGCAAATCAAATATTCCCTCTATAAATTCCGGTGTACTCGGCAGTTCTGTCAGTTTTGGCAAACGTATAATTTCTCTTACTTTCGAAACATTTATACCGTAAATGCCCTCATAAACCTTGTCTTTTTCCTGTTTAAATATACGAAAGTCAACAAGTTCCATCTCATTAGAACCAATCTTTAACGACTTGTCATCCATTTTTTATATCTCCCTGGAGTATTTTTTTTCTTCAAGCAACTCTCTGTCTTGAGCTGATTTTACAATAAAGTATCTTTGATTGCAAGCAAAAGCACCTAAATTTATATAGTAAAAACCATCTATACCAAAAGAACTGTTTTGATGGTAGTG
>JALSKR010000269.1 GCA_026988735.1 Sulfurimonas sp. | reverse complement strand
CAATAATAATAATAAATTTATTGGCAAAAGAATGTTTCATAAAATAATTCCTAATGTAAAATTAATCATCATTGTATCTAAATTATTTTACATATAAGCTTAATAATTAACTATCATTCATTATGTGTGTTATTTATTAATTTTATGACAACCTGCAACATTTATACATATATTTGAAAAACAGCCTTTTTAGCTTAAACATTCTGTGTGTTTAATACTCTATAATACAAATAACAGCCTATTTTGTATGTTATTTGCCAAAATCCTTCCATAACACCCAAAATGTCGCTGAAACTTTTTCTCCAAAACACCAAAGAGTTAGCAAACTTTTGGTAAAATCCGTGCATGAAACATGGTGCAAATATTTACAGGTATGCAAAACAACTCGGGTGTGGTAGTGATGAGATTATTGATTTTTCATCAAACATCAATCTTTACCAGCCACAAACTACTTTACATGTAAAGAGTGCTACACTCACGAAGTATGCGGACAGTAGTTATTCACGGCTCAAGAGCATTATTGCAGACAAATATGCTCTGAAAAAGTCACAGATTGCACTTTATAACGGGGCTACGGCTGCCATTTATGCAATTCTTGCTGCATTGAAGGAAAAAAAGGTTACGCTTTATGCGCCACTGTATGGGGAGTATGAAAAAGCAGCCCTGCAAAGTAAAAAAGATATTTATAAAATCAACCGTATTGAAGATATAGACGCACCAGTAGAGAAAAAATCTATCGTGATTTTTGTCAACCCTGCAACTCCGGAGGGAAGTTTTTATGAGCTTGCAGCCCTTTTTGCGGAGTGGAAAAAGAAAAAATGTACCGTAATTTTGGATGAGAGCTTTTTGGAGTTTGAAGGGCATCCCTCTTTTCGCAAAATGCTTAAAAAGTATGAGAAACTCTATATCATCCAATCATTTTCCAAGTTTTACAGTTGTGCGGGTGTGCGAATCGGCGCTGTTTTCTCACACAAAAAGAATATCAAAAAACTGCAACCGCCACTTTGGAACCTCTCCTCTTTTGATGTTGCTTTTTTGGAAGAACGCCTGCAAGACAAAGCCTTTGGAAACGAAAGTTTAGCCTTACATGTAAGCCAAAAACAGGAGCTGCTGCATATTTTGAAGAGCTGCGGTCTGTTTGAACGTATTGTCCAGAGTGATGCAAACTTTATACTCGTACACGCAAAAGATGCCCACAAAATATTTGCCCACCTGCTCACGCATAAAATACTTGTGCGAACCTGCGGGAGTTTTGACTATCTGAGCAATGAATGGCTTCGCTTTGCCGTCAAAGACAGCAAATCACATGCGGCACTTAAGCAGGCATTTACAACTTATAATGGAGAAACAGAATGAAAATACTACTGAGTCTGCTACTTATAGCCATCACTCTTTTTGCTCGTGCAGATTTGGACGAATATGCCCAGAAAATGGGCTTTGAGCGTGACTATTACACCGCACTTGCCAAGGCAAAAAAACTACACCGTCCTTTAATGCTTGTTGTTACAAAAGCAGAATGTCCCTGGTGTGACCGCCTGGAAGACCGTACACTTGCAAACGAAAAAGTACACAAGCGTTTACAAAAAGAGGTCGTTGTAGTCCTTGTCTATAAAAACTTTGACGAAGGTGAATACCCTGGTGAAAAATTTCCGGCACCTTTTTCTCCGCGCACATTTTTCATAGATCCTGCGACGCAAAAGACGCTCTTTATCATCAACGGCTATGTCAAACCTGATACTTTTTTAGAAAACCTTGATGTACTCCCTTAGCATATTTGGCACAAGCAGTGATGCCGGCAAATCAACCCTCTCTTTTGCCCTGACCTATCTTTTGCATCACAGAGGCGTACATGTAGCCCCATTTAAAGCACAAAATGTCTCAAACAATTCGCTTGTTACCGACATTGACAGCGGAGAGATTGCCATTCCGCAGGCCTTTGCCGCCGAGGCAATTGGTCTCAAAACCACGCCGCTTTTTAATCCCATACTGTTAAAGTCAGGTGGAGTGAGCAGAGCCCACATGATTATAAACGGCAAAAGTGTCGGGGAGACGGATGTTTGGAGCTACTACAAAGATATGAAACGGCTCAAGCCCATTGTAAAAAAGGCACTTGACACCCTGCTACAAGAGTATGACTGCGTCATTGCAGAAGGTGCGGGAAGTCCTGTTGAGCTGAATCTCATGGACAAGGACCTCTCAAATATCTATGTCGCCGAAGAGTTGAACGCAAAAATAGTTTTGGTGGCAGACATTCAAAGAGGTGGTGTTTTTGCTTCTATCTACGGAGTTTATCATCTTTTTCCAGAGCAACTGCGTAAAAATGTCATCGGTGTCATTGTCAATAAATTTCAAGGCGATATGTCTCTTTTTGATGAAGGTGTCAAAATAATTGAGAAAGATTTCGGCATAAAAGTTTTAGGCGTTGTTCCTTTTCGCCCTTTTAATCTTGGTTTTGAGGACTCTGCTTCACTGATGGGCTACACACAAGAGACATCCAAAGCCATCATTACAGTCGGTGTGCTCAAACTCCCTCATATCAGCAACTTCACCGATTTTGAACCGCTAGTTGTTGATGAGGAGATAGAGCTGAGCTTCATTACCTCACCAAGTCAGGCCAAGGGATGTGATTTGCTCATAGTACCGGGAAGCAAACGGGTTGTTCATGATCTGTTTTGGCTGCGTGAACTCGGTTTTGAGCCGCTGCTCTCAGACAAAAAAAGAGATATTATAGCAATCTGTGGCGGATATGAGATGATGTATGAGAACATACTTGACGAAGAGCAGATAGAATCACAAAATAGAGTTGTCAACGGACTGGGGAGATTCAAGGGCAGTGTTACATTTCAAAAAGAAAAAATTGTAAAAAAAGGGTGTTACAACCAACAAGGCATAATGGTGCAAGCCTATGAAATACACAACGCCATTGCAAAAAAACGCTCCAAAAAGAAAAAACATCTTTACGGTACTTTTTTACACGGTATTTTTGAGAGTGATGCCTTTCGTTACAAAGTTTTTCACACTATTAACAAAAACTACAAAGGCTATAATTTCAAACAATTCAAACAAAAAGCCATCGCCGAATTTGCCGAGCATATCGCTTTACATGTAAACATAGATGCTATACAAGAGGCACTTGATGAGTAACCTTTTTATTGCGATTTTTGCCTACCTCATCGACAAAAAATTTGGTGAATTTTCTTTTATAAAACATCCTGTTATTGTTATGGGTGAAATTATCAGCTTTTTTGAAGAAAAGTTTTACAAAGATTCTGTAGGGCGAGGATGTTTGTTGGTGCTGTTTGTTTTAGGTATTGTGAGCTTTATGAGCATTACTTTGTATATGTATCTGCAGTTTTTCAGCCCTCTTTTAAACATCATCATCAGCTCTTTTACAGCCTCTATGTTTATAGCCCACAAAATGCTTCGTGATGCTGTAGAAAATGTCTTACATGTAAAGAACAAAAAAGAGGCTGTTGCACAGCTTGTCTCACGCGACACACAAAATTTGAGTGAGAGTGATGTTTACAAAGCCGCCATTGAAACTTATGCAGAAAACCTGAGTGACGGTGTTGTTGCTCCGCTTTTTTATCTGCTTCTTTTTAATCTGCCGGGCATTATCATCTACAAAGCCATCAACACCATGGATTCTATGGTCGGCTACAGAAACAAAAGGTATGAAAAATTCGGCAAATGTGCGGCAAAACTTGATGATCTTGCTAACTACATTCCAGCGCGCCTTACAGCTCTGCTTATCATGTTCTTGGCAAAACAAAAAAGAATATTTTCCTTTTATGAAGATGGAAAAAAACATGAAAGTCCCAATGCAGGGCACCCCATAACCGCTATGGCACTGGCTTTACATGTAAAGCTCGGTGGTGATACTTCCTACTTTGGCACAGTAAAGAAAAAAGCCTATTTTGGTAAAGGCAAAGAAAAGATAGAAAAAGAGGATGTGCAAAAAGCTTTGAAACTACTCTAGTGAAAATCTTTTACAGTAATTTTTGCTATAATTAAACTTATGAAGCGAGAAACACTCAATAAAAAAACACAAATCTCAAACGATATCCTCTACTATATATATACAAATATAGATACAGATATAAATATGGATGAGCTGGCACAGCAGTTTAATATCAGCAAAGTCTATATGCACAAGATTTATAAAGAGGTTTTTGGAAGAAATATTTATGAAAGTATCAAATCTATTCGCCTGCAAAAAGCATCTTCTTTACTGCTGACAAACAAATACTCCACTATCACTCAGATTGCTGCTCTGTGCGGATACAGCTCGCAGACATCTTTTATTCGTGTTTTTAAGGAGCGGTTTTCTATGACGCCTACTGCATGGAAAAAAGGCGGGCATAAGGCATACTCACAGACTATTCTTGCAGAATCAGAAAAAGCTATTGCTTCCAAAGCAACCTACAGCAACATTGAAGCGACTATTGTCAATATGCCGCAGATTGAGGTCTACTATATGCGCCATAACGGCTACAATGACCAGATCAAGCAGACCTGGCAGAAAGTACAGACATGGACCTACAGTAACAATATTAAAGATTACGAGCATATAGCCCTTTTTCATGACAATCCTACAGTTACACATCTTGATGAGTGCCAATATGTAGCCTGTATAAAGGTAAACGGCAAATCTGACATTGATTATGAAAGACTGCCAAAACTCAACATTGCAAAAGGCGTTTATGCCAAGTTTGACATTACAGGTGCCGATGGAGACTTTTTACACTTTTTATATTGGGTTTATACAGAATGGTTGCCAAACAGTGAATATGAAACAACAACACAACCGCCCTATGCAATCTACAAAAAAAACAAATATCTCTCCGATGACAATCATTTCGATTTGAGCTTTTATCTCTCAATCAAGTTTTAAACAAAACCCCCTTAAACAGGTATTTTCCAGAGTTACTATCTATTAAAAGTAAATATTTTGAATTAAAATTGAAGATATTTACAATAAATATTGTGTATAAATAGATTAAAAATAGATAATTTTTACTATAAAACCCGTAAAGACATAATTTTTAAATTCCATTAAAATACCGGCATGTTTTCAAATGTAGGTGGAAATCATTATCAAAATGATGGTTTCTCAAATATTATGAAGAATTCTATTAAGGAGAATTACAATGGCAAAAAGAACAATTACAGTAGCACGCGGAGACGGTATCGGTCCGGAGATTATGGATGCGAGTATCAGAGTACTTGACGCTGCCGGTGCAGATGTAGAATGGGAACATATTGATGTTGGAGAAAAAGTATACCTTGCAGGGAATACTTCAGGAATAGCTGATGATGCATGGGAGTCTATCAAAAAGAACAAAGTTCTTTTTAAAGCACCTATTACTACACCTCAGGGTGGCGGATACAAAAGTTTAAATGTAACTATCCGTAAAACATTAGGCTTGTATGCGAATGTTCGTCCGGCTATTTCGTATGACCCGTTTATACCTTCAAGATATCCAGGTATGAATGTTGTAACTATTCGTGAAAACGAAGAAGATCTGTATGCGGGAATCGAACACCAGCAAACGCCTGAAGTTACACAGTGTCTTAAAATCATTACAAGACCGGGTTGTGAAAAAATCTGTCAATATGCATTTGAGTATGCAAAAGCATACGGCAGAAAAAGAATCACATGTATGATAAAAGACAACATTATGAAAATAACAGATGGTCTTTTTGTAAAAGTATTCTATGAAACAGCGAAAAACTATCCTGAAATTCAGGCTGATGACTGGATTATAGATATCGGTATGGCAAAACTTGTTGATGCACCGGAAGACTTTGATATGGTTTTAATGCCAAACCTTTATGGTGATGTTGCAACAGATATTCTTGGACTTATGACTGGTTCTGTAGGTATTGCACCGGGTGCAAATGTTGGTGCTGACATTGCGATGTATGAAGCGATTCACGGTTCTGCTCCTCGTCATGCAGGAAAGAACAAAGCGAATCCTTCAGGACTTTTACTCTCAGGTGTTATGATGATGGTTCAGGTTGGGCAACCGGAAGTTGCTGAGAAAGTTCACAATGCCTGGTTAAAAACCATTGAAGACGGCATTGTAACCTATGACCTTGCAAGAAAACTCAAAGCACAGGGCAAAGAGCATACTGAAGTCGGAACAAAAGAGTTTGCTGATGCAGTAATTGAGAGACTTGGACAAGAACCGTCAACGCTTACTCCGGTAAGATATGACAAAGCAATTCAAATCAAAAAACCTGTTCTTTCAAATGTAAGAAACGAAAAAATGGATCTTATCGGTGTAGATATCTTCACAAGAGATGACTGTGATGCAAATACTATTGGAGACAAGTTGGTTGAACTGGCAAAAGATACTGGTATGGCACTTAAAATGATCTCAAACCGTGGTCAAAAAGTTTATCCGAACGGTCATCCGGAAACATTCCTGACAGATCACTGGAGATGTAGATATTATGCTAAAAACCAGGGTGATATTATAAGCAACAGTGATATTACAGATATGATGAACAGAATTGATGCGGCAGGCATAGAGGTTATCAAAACTGAAAATCTTTATATGCTAAACGGTGAGCGTGCTTATTCATTAGGTCAAGGCGAGTAAAAACCGCACCTTTATCCCTCCTTTTTTAGGGGAAAAGGAGGGAAATACTACAAAAAGATAAAGGTTTGTTTCGCTACACTACAGATAA
>JALSKR010000268.1 GCA_026988735.1 Sulfurimonas sp. | reverse complement strand
CCGATATTTGTTTTTCCTTTTGTGCGTTCCCCCAAAGAGGCAGGATCAGGAAGCAGTGTTTTTAAAAACTCTATCGGAACTATTTTTTGTCCCTGATGCTCTACCGGCTCAATACCCAGCATACCGACATTTTGCAAACACTGCATATGAGTGAGATAACTCTCGCCAAAGGTCATAAAAAAGCGAATACGCTTGAGTCCTTTTATATGTTTTACCAAAGACTCCATCTCTTCGTGGTAGAGCAGATAAGAATCTTTTGGTCCTACTTCAGGATAGTCCCAGACCATTTTTATCTCCATAGGCTTTGTCTCTATCCATTTTCCCTCTTCCCAGTAGCGTCCGTTTGCAGAGACTTCACGAAGGTTGATTTCAGGATTAAAATTTGTCGCAAAAGGGTAACCGTGATCACCGGCATTACAGTCAAGTATATCTATGGTGTGAATCTCATCAAAATAGTGTTTTTGCGCATAGGCACAAAAAACATTTGTCACACCCGGATCAAACCCGCTTCCAAGAAGAGCCATAATCCCTGCTTTTTTAAAAGCTTCATCTTTTTCCCACTGCAGTTTATACTCAAACTTTGCCTCATCAGGATGTTCATAGTTTGCAGTATCAAGGTAGTCTGTTTTTGTAGCAATACAGGCATCCATAATCGTTAAATCCTGATATGGCAGTGCCACATTTATGACTATATCTGCATCTACTTTTTCTATTAAACTTACTATTTCCTCTGTATTGTCCGCATCAAGTGCATAAGTTTCTATATCTGCATCCGGAAGTTCTGATGCAATAGCATCACATTTTGATTTTGTTCTGCTTGCAAGTACAATTTTTCCAAAAACATCTGCATTTTGTACACATTTGTGTACTACTACACGACTCACACCACCCGCACCTATTATCAACGTTGTATTCATTATAAATTCTCCCTAAATGCATCTACTAATGTAAAAATCCATATCATAAGCGTAACCAACAAACTCAGTAAAACCAAAGTTGCACCGGCATCTTTAGCCTGCTTTGCCAAGATATGATACTCATTTGTCACCAAATCAACAACCCGTTCAATAGCACTGTTTGCAACTTCCGCCAAAACAGGTATAAAAAGTGAGATAAACAGTATACTTGAGTGGACAAAGTTTACAGGTAAAACCCAGGCAGCAACGCCCATTACCAAAAGCATAAAAAGCTGCCACTTGAAAGATGTTTCATTCTTTACTATATCTATAAAACCTTCTACTGCATACATGCCGTTTTTATAAAGATTGTGTTTTGGTTTATTCAGCTTCATATTTTTCTCTCATTTGTAAAATTATTTCTTGTAACTCTTTGGCTTTTGTGTCTATTGGCAGAGGATTTCCAAAATAGATTTTAACTATTCTGCGCTTAAAAATATTCCTGTTTGTTCCTTTTGGCTTGTATTTTGCAAAAGAACTGCCAAATATTCCCTTTCCTATATAAAAAGGAACAATTACACCGTCATAATCTTTTACAATAAGCTCATAGCCTCTTTTGAATTCATGGATTTTGCCGTCTTTTGATATTTCACCTTCTGGAAAGAGTGCTACAACACTCCCTTTTTGTAACCTTTTATGCGCTTCTTTTATCGCGTCTTTAAAGGCTCTGGGTGAGAGAGGAATAGCTTCTCCTTTTTTAAAAATCGGATGAAAAAATTTCCAGTTGTAAATATCTTTGTCCATCATATAGTTTATGCGTCTTTGCAAAGGAAGCTGCAATAAAATCCAATCAAGCCAGCTTACATGATTACCAAGCAGTAAGACAGCTTTATTCTGTGGAATATTTTCCAAACCGATATAAATATACTTATGTCTGAGTGCCCCAATCAAGCCCATGAGTGAAAAAAACATCTCGATAACATATCTTTTATAGAGCTTTCGTATCAAATAAAGACCGACAAAACCCATAAAATAAAAAAGCAACTCCGCATTCATGCCAAAATAGGCAAAGAGAGTCGTAAGCAGTAAAAAAGTAAACATAAATATATTTTGTATAAAGTTATTTGCCGCTAAAATGATTCCAAGATGCACACGCGAAGCCAGATACTGAATACGTGCATTTAACGGCACCAGTATAAATGCCGCAAAAATACCAAACAGAGTAAATATAATCGCGATGAGTGTCATAGAGTGTAAAAACGGAACACTAAAAACAATAAGGGTAATAAGTGTTGCACCGATGCCGGCCAGACCGACATTGATATAAAACCGGGAAAGTTTTGCAACCATAACAGACCCTATAACTATACCGATTCCCGCAAGCGCCATAACACCCTGCACATAGATGGTATTGGTTACATGTAAAGCATCTTTTGCATATTCGCCAAATACTGCCAAAACAACCTGTGATATGGACCAAAAAAGGCTGAGTGCCAAAATAGCATCAAAAATTTCTCTGTTTCGTGTTACTGTTTTTAAATTTTTAAAAAGATAGACACCACTCATATACTTTTTTAATCGAAAGTCACGCTTGCTTGCCTCTATCATCTTGTTTGGCAATTTGGAAGCCAAAAACCATTCAATAAGTGAGCCAGCAACCAAAAGCCATCCCAAAGGGGCAATTTTTTGTAAAATCTGAGATTCACTCGCAAGAGAATCATCATACATTCCTTCAAAAAGAATTGTATAAAAAATAATACCGCCAAGAATTGCTACTGTAGTAACAGCCTGAACAGCACTGTTGCCGGCACTGAGAAATTTAACACCCACCAGTTCTTTAATATAGCCATATTTTGCCGGACCATAAATTGCACTCTGCATCGCAAGTAGAAAGGTTAAAACGAAAGCAAAAACAAAATACCCGTGATAATAGGCATAGGTTATGCCCAATGTTATGACGACAGCAAAAGCAGCAGCATACTCCATGATTTTATTTTTTGCAAATCTGTCCGCCAAAAAGCCAGAAGGAGAAAAAATCAAAATAAACGGCAGTAAAACCAAAGCATTGACAATTGCTGTCAGTACAATCTGGGTGCTGCCGTCGTAAACCTTGAAGATAGTGTTTTGAATGATGATTTTATGTCCAAGGTCTGTAAAAGCATTAAGAAAAACTACTGCAAGGTAGTTAATAACACCTGCTATTTTAAACATTTTCTTCGTGTGCTAAAAGTGTGCTCCAGCCTTCATAATAGCCCTGCTCTTTTTTTATTGCTTCAAAAAGTTCATTGACAACTTTTTTAACTTCTTCTGATGTCACTGCATGTGTTTTGACAAGAGCTATCCCGTTTTCAAACTCATCACTGCTGATTTCATCTTTAAAACTGAAACCTTCAAGCTCCAAAGAATTTATAAATTTATTTTTTTGTGTAGGTGTGTCAAAAGAGACATAATGTTCAACAACACGTGGAATTTCCAGATTGTCACCCTCCTCTTTGAGTAAAAATATAATTTTTTCACTCTGTATATGGCACAGTTCCAGTTCATTTGGAGCAAGGTTTTTATAATGAAAATCCCATTTTGTGTCACGAACTACATTACTTTCATATATATAGTTAGCTGGTTTGAGTATATTTGTTACAAGTGCATCCAAACCTTTGGAGTCAGCCGCATAAAAATAGAACTCACTCCAGCCATCGACAACTCTTGAACCGACATATTTTGCCTTATCTTCATGTTTCAGTGCAATTATCAATGATTCTTTTGTATCCAAAAACTCTTCAAACCCTGTAGCACTCTCATCAAGAGCATCAAATTTTATAAACACACTCAATAACCATCCATACTTATTACTATAGGCATAGGCATGCAAATCAACTTCTATAGACACATTTGTTCCGTCTTCATTTCTTAAAAATATTTCTCTCATACACTCTCAATCTATTTTTTTTCTTTATTATATCAAAGATTCTACTTTTAAATCAATAATAATTATCACAATTAAGATTAGTTTTATAAAAAAAGTATATAATTTCTGCATTCAAAAAGGTTTTGATATTCAATATCATAATCAATACAAAGGATAAAAAATGAAAAAATCAAAAATCTCACTAGCCTTAGCGAGTATGTTATTAGTAAGCAGTGCCTCTTTTGGGAATGATAAAACAGATATACTGAAGCTTCAGCAAGAAGTAAAAGATCTCAAAGAAATGACACAAATTCTTGTTGATGAAACAAGTGATTTGAAAACCGGTTTTAATTATACCAAAGTTGATGAAACAAAACGATATACAGGTTTGGGTAGTGCTGCCTCTAAAGTTTACTACTCAAAATCACCATTAAGTATTGGTGGATACGGTGAAATGTACTACTCAAGCAGTCAAAAAGCAGGTTCAGAAACTCAAATAAAAAGATTTATCACATATTTCGGATATAAATTTTCTGACAATATAATCTTAAACTCCGAACTTGAATATGAAGGCGGCGGTGTAAAAGCTACGAGTACAGGTGCTACCGGTGATACTGTAGCTGTTGAGTTTATGTATCTTGACTTTATAGGAAACAAAAATTTCAATGCACGTCTTGGTAACTTCTTACTCCCAATGGGTTTAATGAATGAGCAACATGAACCGACACTTTTTACAACGATACAACGTCCAAACACAGCGAAGTATGTTATTCCGACAACATGGAATACTTCGGGCGCAATGGTTTACGGTGAGATTGCAGATGGTATAGAGTACAAAGCTTCTATTATCACAGCACTACAAATAACAGACACTGGAGACAAATGGGTAAGAAACGGTCGTGGCAGTGGACGTTTAGTAAAAAATCCGGATGCAGCAGGACAGGTAAGAGTTGATTACACCGGAACAAGCGGTTTGCTGATCGGTGCTTCATCATATTTTTCTAAAGATCTGTTTATGTTTGATGTTCATCTTGATTATAAAATAGGTAATGCCAGAGTTTACGGTACCTATGCGCAAAATAAGAGAGTTGACACAAATGCCAGTCAACAGGTAACAGCAAACTACGGTGGTTTCTTAAATGCAAGTTACAATGTCGCCTCTTTGCTGGGAACAGACAAAAAAACACCTCTTTTTGTACAGTATGAACGTTACAATCCACAATCAGAGGTAAGTAACGGTGGCACAGCAGGTGATGCTACAACAGATGTTACACTTGGAATCAACTTTTTTCCACATGAGCAAGTTGTACTCAAAGCTGAATATGTAATCTCTGACAACGTGGCTACAGGGAACATCACCGGCATCTCTTTAGGTTTTGTTTTCTAAAAAACATTCAGACATATTTTCTCCTTTATGAGGTTTTGCAGCAATTTGACTGCAAAACCTCAATTATTTTGCTAAAATTTTAAAAATAAAACATTAAAAGACTCAAACTATGAAATATATTTCACTCTTTATACTCTTGTTAACACAACAATTATCAGCACAGCTTCTTGTATCACCCATTGATGCAATGAAAGAAAATTTTGATCGCAATGCAACAGTTACTAAAAAAAATATTCTGCTCACACATGACAAATTCAAAACAATACAAAAAAATGCAGGTGTAAAACTTACTACAAAAATTTATAGAATTTATACAGCCAAAAAAGATGGAAAAGTACTGGGATACGGCATTCTAATTAACAGAAAGGTTCGTTCCAAAAATGCAGTAACACTCTATTTTTTCAAAGACTCTGTTTCACAGGGGATAGAAGTCATTGCATTTAATGAAACACTCGAATATCTTCCGCCAAAAAGATGGACGAAACAGTTTGAAAACAGAAAAACAGACAAGGTACTCAAACTCAATCGGGAGATAACAAATATCTCAGGGGCGACAATGAGTGCAAAAAGTCTTACAGATGGTTCTCGTATAGCATTTGCCATATACAATATGCTTTTTAAGGATAAATAATTGCGCTTTACTCTTATAAAGGATTTAAAAAAAGACAAATCAATCAAGCCTATGCTCAACGGTTTGCTTCTTTTTATGCTTATTTATTTTATTGCTGAGATCTTTGTCGATTATAATAGCTTCGGTCTTTCCTTCGAACAGGTAAAAATTACACTTTTTGGAGATGAAGAAAACTTTTTAGAACCTATTTCTCAAGCTTCGTTTTTGGAATATATTCATACCAAAATATTTTTTATGATGATGATACTCCTCACCCTCAGTGCTGTATTTATTCGCTTGAGCGCAAGTAACAGTTTAAAACTTTTTTGCCTGAACAGTGTTATGTTAAGTGCACTTACTATGCTTATAACACTTCCTCTTGCATATTATGCAAATCCTTTTTTTACATATATCTATCTGTTGACATACTATTTATGGCATCTTTGTGCCTTTTACATGGTTTTGTATTCTTTATGGAGTCTCAATTTTGCAAAGAGCCTATAACTTCGCCATATTTTACTTTATTCTCTTTTCAATACTGCTACTTATAAGCAGCACTGTTCTTTTTTCATCTAAAATCGGTTTTACAAACGAAGCTGTATTAACATACTATCTTGGGAATGAAGCACTTTTTATAGCACCTAAAACATCAAGCGGTATACTTAAAATCATTCTGCCCCATATTTTTGCTTTTGGACTTTTTGTTATGGTTGTAGTACATTTTTTACTCTTTACACAAAAAAAAAGAACAAAAGAGTTGCAACTGCTCACATCAGCTCTGTTTATACTCTCATTTTTGGAAATTTTTACACCGCTGGCAATAATAAACGGCTTTGAATCACTTGCTTTTTTAAAAATATTTTCCTTTGTTCTCTTCGAGATTACTATACTTTATACATTGTTTGTATTATTTAAA
>JALSKR010000267.1 GCA_026988735.1 Sulfurimonas sp. | reverse complement strand
TACTCCTGCTGTAGGTTTTGCGATGGGCATTGAAAGGCTGTTGGAACTCATACAAATGCCACAGGAATCAAGAGAAGGATATTACCTCGGTGCTATGGATGAAGAAGCCATAGATACAATAATTGCACTTACCCATAAAAAAAGAGCGACAGACAAAGCCGTTTGTGAGTACAAAGCAAAAAATCTAAAAAACCATCTCAAAGGTGCCGATAAAATGAATGCAAAATACTGCTGCGTTATCGGTACAAACGAAATAAGTGACGGAACTATTTGGATCAAAGATCTGGAAAAGAAAACTGAAAAGACAATTTCTCTCAAAGATTTTTAGATGGAGTGGGTTCATGGTTTATGGCACTTTTTAGACGAATTTGTAGAATATTTTGCCGCACTTATCATAGCAGCAATCATTGCTCTTTACATTTATGACAGATTTGTACAAAGACAGCATGCTCTTCTTATAAACTACCCGATTATAGGAAGATTTCGTTATTTTTTAGAAGCCCTCCGTGAACCCTTACGTCAATATTTTGCAGAAGAGTCATTTTATGATTCCAAAGACAAGGTCGATTGGGTTTATACAGCAGCCAAAAACAAACCAAACTACCAGTCATTTTCAGTGAGCCAGCCATTTTCCGGATCAAGATTTATTCTAAAACATGCTACAAGTGTTTTAAACGATGATGAAGTTGATCAAAATATGCAGGTGACTTTTGGAGAGAACAAAAAGTACCCTTTTGTATCCCAAACACCAATTATTCGTTCTGCTATGAGTGACGGGGCATTGTCTCCAGAAGCCATAAGAGCCTTTAGTTTGGCAGGAAGAGATTCCAATTTGACAATCAATACAGGAGAAGGCTCGCTTACTTCCAACCATCTTTTTACCCTCAAAGTGGATCCAAACAATTCAAAATACCTTGAAGTTGTCAAAAGTACCCCTTTTGCAGAACTTGCTTTTAAAATCGGTGATTTTTTCTTTAATAAAAAAGTAGCCCTGAAATGGTACAGAGATATTCTTCTCAATGAAAAAACCCAAAATACCTATATTTATGATAACTCCAGCCACCTTCTCTTTCGTGTAAACTGGGAGGCAGCAATAGAATATTTTCCACGGGAAGTACCGCAAGAATTGCCGGATATGATTTTTCAGATCAGTTCAGGTTTGTACGGTGTCAGAGACAAAAACGGTAATTTTGATGAAGAAAAATATAAAAAAATAATGAAATTTTGTAAAATGACTGAAATTAAAATAGCCCAGGGGGCCAAACAGACAGGAGGAAAACTCGCAGGTTCAAAAGTAACAGCCGACATAGCCTATTATCGTGGTGTTGAAGAGGGAAAAGATATCTTTTCCCCCAACAGATTCCCTTATGCAGATACAACAGAAGATCTTTTAAATTTTATTGAAAAGCTACAAAAACTTTCAGAAAAACCGGTTGGATTTAAAATAGTCATTTCCGATATAGCTTCTGTAGAAACATTGGTAAAAGAACTTGCCAAAAGAAAAAATTATGGTGAATTTATACCAGATTTCATCACAGTGGACAGCGGTGAAGGCGGCAGCGCCACTGCTCCGCTTGAGCTGATGGAATCAGTCGGACTCACAACACACAACTCCCTTTATATTCTGGATATGCTCTTAAAAAAATATAATCTAAGAGAAGATGTCAAAATTATTGCCAGCGGAAAAATTTTAACACCCGATGATGTTGTTATAACTTTGTGCATGGGTGCTGATGCTGTAGGCATTGCACGTGCATTTATGATGAGCGGCGGATGTATTCGGGCAAAAATGTGTTCGGGTTTTGGAACACATGTCTGCCCGGTCGGTATGGCAACACAGGATCCAAAAAAGAGAGCCTCCTACCTTGTAATAAAAAAAGGCAAAGAAATCGGACATTACCATAATAATCTTCTTAAAAGTATGAAGACTGTCATGGCAGTTATGGGCATTAAAAGCATTAACAATTTAAATAAAAGCTTACTTACCTATAAAAACAGAAGTGGTGAAATATATTTTGATATTGACAAATATTTCCAACAAAAATTTAAAGTTTAGGATACATGATGAATAATTTCGGTCTTGATATTTGGGCAAACAAAAATTTTATTATAGAAGACGGTGAAATCAAACTTAATTACAAATCTATGCCTTCTTTACTTGATATAGTCAACAATATACGGGCAAAAGATGTTAAGGGACCTCTCCTTTTACGTTTTCCCCATTTAGTTAAAAGACAGATTAAAACACTCTACAACTATTTTGAAAAAGCTATTGAAGAAAACAACTATAAAGGAAAGTTTAAAGCTGTTTTTCCACTCAAAGTAAACCAGTTTCCGGCAGCTGTCGCAGCAATTACATCCCAGGGTGCAAAGTATAATTACGGGCTGGAAGCCGGAAGCAAGGCTGAACTTATTCTGGCAATGAGCAAAGTGCTTGACGGGGCCAATATTACTGTCAACGGCTTCAAAGACGAAGAGATGCTTACGCTGGGATTTATAGCAGCACACAGCGGTCAAAATATCACCATCACCATAGAAGGGCTCAATGAACTTGAAACCATCATTGATGTAGCTTCCAAATCAAATTTAACAGTTCCAAATATCGGCATACGTGTCAGACTGCACAGTGCAGGCAGCGGCATATGGGCAAAAAGCGGTGGAATGGATGCAAAGTTCGGGCTGACATCAACAGAAATCATTGAGGCGATAAAACTCCTCAAAGATACTGACCTGCTCGATAAACTGACTATGATTCACTTTCATATAGGTTCCCAGATAGCAGACATTGCTCCGCTGAAAAAAGCACTCCGTGAAGCTGGCAACATCTATGCAGAACTGAAAAAAATGGGTGCTGATGCACTTTCAAGTATCAACATCGGCGGCGGTTTGGCTGTAGAGTACGATCAGCATGAAAAGTCACATGCACGCAACTACTCTATAGATGAATTTTCAAGCTCTGTTGTTTTTTTACTTGGTGAAATCATGGACAGCAAAAATGTTGCGCATCCGGATATATTTACAGAATCAGGACGTTTTATAGTTGCTTCACATGCTGTACTGATCACACCTGTTTTAGAACTCTTCACTCAGGATTATCAGGAAAAACTTTTAAATTTTAAAGATACAAATCCGCCTTTGGTCGAAGAGCTCATAGAATTGAACAGACTCCTTAACAATGCCAACTGTATAGAATATCTGCATGATGCGCTTGACCATATGGAATCACTTTTTACGCTCTTTGATTTAGGATATATTGACCTGCAGGACCGTTCCAATGCAGAAATTCTGGTGCATAATATTATAAAAAAAGCACTCTATCTCAAATCTGCCAATCCGACAAATGAGCTCGAACAACTTCAAATAAAGCTTCAGGAACGCTATCTCATTAACGCTTCTGTATTTCAAAGCCTACCGGACTACTGGGGGCTGGGACAGCACTTTCCTGTGATGCCGATTCATCATTTAAACACAACACCTCTGCGTGCTGCTTCACTCTGGGACATAACCTGTGACAGTGACGGCGAAATAGGCTTTGATCCGGACAAACCTTTATATCTCCATGATGTTAATATTGATGAAGAAGATTATTTTCTGGCTTTTTTTAATATTGGTGCCTATCAGGAGACACTGGGAATGAACCATAACCTCTTCACGCATCCCAGTGAGTATACAATTTCAATCAATGACTCTGGATATAATATAACAAATGCAGTAGAATCAAAAAGTATTTTGGAAATACTTGAATCAATAGGATATGACAAACATGAAATATTAAATCAAGTTAAAAACAAACTCGCAAATGCCAGCTTTATTACAGAAAAAGAAAAAAATGATACACTGCTACAGCTAGAAAGATTTTTATATCAAAACGGCTATTTAAGAACAACAAACTAAGGATAAGCATGGGAATATTTGCCGATATCAAGGAAGACTTTTCAAATGCATACAGAAATGATCCTGCATTAAATTCAAAAATTGACTTTTTATTTAACTACCCCGGAGTATGGGCAGTTGCATGGTACAGAATAGCACACAAACTTTATACAAATAATTTCACCCGTACAGCAAGGGCAATCATGGGAATAACCCAAATACTTACAAATATTGACATCCACCCTGCTGCAAGTATTGGTAAACGTGTTTTTATTGACCATGGTTTTGGTGTTGTAATCGGTGAAACTGCTATCGTAGAAGATGATGTGCTTATATATCAGGGTGTAACACTCGGCGGTGTTTCTTTAACGCATGGCAAACGGCATCCGACTATTAAAAAAGGAGCGGTCATCGGAGCCGGTGCAAAGATATTAGGAAACATTACAATAGGTGAATATGCAAAAATCGGTGCAAATTCTGTTGTTGTTAAAGAAGTTCCTGATTGTTCCACAGCAGTCGGTTTGCCTGCACATATCATTGAAAAAGGAAGATGTAAAGATCCTTTTATGCATAATATGCTCCCTGATATAAACAAAGAGATGTTTGAATACCTTCTCAAGCGTGTTGCGATACTTGAACATATTTTAGTAAAAGAAAATAAAGATCTTTTAGATCAAGACCTTGAACTTGAACATATATATGAATCTTTTATAAAATCAATGAAAAATTAATTTTTCTCTCTTTTCTCAACAAATATACATCTTTTTTTTAGTATAATTTATCAAATATATTATAAAAAAGGGTTCAAATGCTAGCAAAACGCATAGATAAACTATCTGAATCAATTACAATAGCAATTACAGCACTTGCGCAAGAGTTAAAAGCCGAAGGAAAAGACATTCTCAGTTTTTCAGCCGGAGAACCGGATTTTGATACACCCAGAGTTATCAAAGACACAGCCATAGATGCAATTAACAACGGTTTTACAAAATATACTGCAGTCGATGGAATTCCGGCTATCAAAGAAGCAGTAGCTGCAAAACTCAAAAGAGACAACGGTTTAACATATGAGCCCAATCAGATCATTATTAACAATGGTGCAAAACATTCTCTTTTTAACCTTTTTTCTGTAACAATTGAAAAGGGTGATGAAGTTATTATTCCTGCGCCATACTGGGTAACCTACCCTGAACTTGTAAAATACTTTGACGGAACTGCTGTAGAGATTCAGACCAGTGATGCTACTGCCTTTAAAATCACTCCCGAACAACTCAAAAAAGCATTAACACCAAAAACAAAGATGTTAATTCTCACAACACCGTCAAATCCTACCGGTGCAGTCTATTCAAAAGAAGAACTTACTGCTTTGGCAAAAGTTCTTGAAGGTACTGATGTTCTTGTGGCAAGCGATGAAATGTATGAAAAACTGATATATGACGGAGAATTCACTTCTGCCGCTGCAGTCAGCGAAGATATGTTCAAAAGAACCATTACTATTAATGGGTTAAGTAAATCTGTAGCGATGACAGGATGGCGATTCGGATATATGGCATCTTACCACACTGAGATTATCAAAGCAACAAAAAAACTACAGTCGCAAAGTACATCCAATGTCAATACTATGACACAATACGCTGCTATAGCAGGACTGGATGGCAGTGCTGATGATGATATAGAAATGATGCGAAAAGAGTTTATCAAACGCCGTGATGAAGCTGTAGAACTTTTTAACAAGATTGACGGATTAAGCGTTTTGAAACCAGATGGTGCTTTTTATCTTTTTGTTAATATTCAACAAGTCAGTAATGATTCACTTGGCTTTGCAAAAGAGCTTTTGTCTGCAAAAGGTGTCGCAGTTGTGCCTGGTGTTGGCTTTGGAAGTGAAGGATATTTCAGATTCAGCTTTGCTACGGGAATTGCCACTATAAGAGAGGGTATCAAAAGAATAGACGAGTTTGTACAGGAACTCAAAGCAAAGTAGGTTGCGACCTACTTTAGCTCAGATAAAGCTTTTATAACTTCTTCTAAATTATCTAATGGAATATGCACTTTCCACTCTGGATTTTTATCATCACCTGAGAGTGAAATTCCTATGCTCGCCACAGTACCACTGCCCTCACCATATGGTTCATCAATTTTTGTTACAGATATAACACCATTTTTTGTTCCGCTTAACGGGATTACTTTTGACATTTTAACTCCTTGTATTGTTTTCACTTGATAAGTCTAGCAAGTTTTGCCTGAAGTTTAAGCCATTGTCTGTGCCCCATCAAAGGAAAACCTGCATAAGTTTTTCCAGGTTCCTTGATAGAGTTTGTTATTCCGCTCCGCGCAGCAAAGGTTGAAAAAGGGGCAACCTCCAAATGTCCGGCTGCTGCAGCCTGCCCACCCATAACAACATTTCTGCCAAGTTTTGTTGATCCTGCAAGACCAGACTGCGAAACCATGACACAATATTCACCAAGTTCACAGTTGTGTCCAATCTGAACAAGATTGTCAATACGCGTGCCTTTTTTTATCAAAGTAGAACCAAATACCGCTCTGTCAATACTGGTATTGCTGCCTATCTCAACATCATCTTCTACAACTACATTCCCGTTTTGGTAAATCTTTTTGTGTTCACCTTTTTCATTTGTTGCAAACCCAAAACCGTCAGAACCTATAACTGTATTTGCATGGATTATACAGTCATTGCCAATTTGACAATCTCTGTATATTGTCACACTTGGATATATAATTGTATTATCCCCGATGACACTCTTTGCACCTATATAAACATGTGCCAAAACTATACAGTTATCACCAATTACCGCACCATTTGCTATTTCAGATTTGGGAGAAATTTTTGAATTTTTGCCAATTT
>JALSKR010000266.1 GCA_026988735.1 Sulfurimonas sp. | reverse complement strand
TATTACTTAAGAGTTCCAAATGTGGAAGCGTTACTTTTTTATAATCTAAATCACTTAAAGCATGAAAAGAACTAATAAGCTTTTCTTTAGCAGTTTGAATATCATATAAAGCTGATTTTGCACTGTTTTTTTGTATGATAGCATCATCTAAAAAGCCAGAGTCTAGCTGTCCGCTGAAATATTCCTCTTTTTTTTGTTCCAAATTTATTTCAGTGTTTTTAATTATTAATTTTTGTTTTTGCTCTTTCAACTCAGTCTGTTTTATCTGCATTAAAATGGCAATTGTATCTTTAATCATTTTACGTTTTGCAACATCTATAGAGTATGTTGTATAATATTTACTTGCATTGGCAAATTTTATACCGTAATAAATGCCACCACTTTGAAAAATTGGCTGATTAATGCGAATTGCAGCATTTTGACTTGACTGCCCAACACCAAAAGCATTGTTTTTGGAATAACTGTAATTCAACTGAACAGGTGCTATCCATGAGTCACGAAGTTTTGAACTCTCGGCATCATTTTTTTCATAATCATAAGTGAACTGTAACTGCTTATAAGAAGATATAAACTTCTCTAAAGAGCTGTTATTTTCATTCGCAAAAAGAGGAAAACTACAGCTGAGACATAGCAGAGTTAAGAGCTGTGAAGCCTTCATCTATTTCCTCTTTTGTGATTGTAAGCGGTGGCAAAAATCTCAGTGTGTTTCTTCCGGCTTTGAGTACCATAACACCATTTTCTTTGGCAAGGTTTATAATATTTGTCAGCGTATCCGCATCTTTGACACGCAGACCACACATCATGCCTATACCGACTTTTTGCGTAAAAATATCTTCATGCGCCTTATAAAACTTTTCCAAAGCCTGATTGAACATCAAAGAGGTTATTTCCAAATCACCGCTTTGTTTTTTTTCATTAAGTATATCAATCACTTCACATACAGCACGACTGCTCAAATAGTTTCCGCCAAATGTAGAGCCGTGATCACCTGCATTCAGTACATGTTTGAGTGTTGTCATAACAATTCCTACAGGCACACCACCGCCAATACCTTTTGCCATTGTAATGATTTGCGGTTCTATTTCATATGCCTGACTTGCCGTAAACTCACCGATTCTGTATGCTCCGGTTTGTACTTCATCGACAATTAAGGGAATTTCACGCTTTTTTAACAGTTTTGCAAGTTTTTGCACCTTTTCTTTGTCTTGCGGTTCTACTCCACCCTCTCCCTGTATGAGTTCTATCATAACACCGGCAGTATGGTCATCTAAAAGTGACTCTATTTCATCTATACCGTCTGCATATACGAATCCGTCAGGAAAAGGTCCAAAATAGTTATGCATTGCTTCTTGTCCGGTTGCTTTGACTGTTGTGATTGTACGCCCGTGAAAAGAGTGGTTCAGTGTAATTATTTTGTATCTTTTTATCTCTCCGTCACGCTCCCCGTGTTTTCTGGCAATTTTTATAGCGCCCTCATTCGCTTCGGCACCACTGTTTGCAAAAAAACACTGCATATCATAGCCACTTGCCTCTACAACTTTTTGTGCAGCAAGTGCCTGGGGTGCTATATAGTAAAGATTAGAAGTATGTGTTAAACTTGCAACCTGCTCACAAAGTGCCTTTGATACTCTTTCATTCGCATGACCAACCGAAACAACACCGATGCCTGAAGTAAAATCAATATACTTTTTACCCTCACTGTCAAAGAGAGTAGCGTTCTTTCCTCTTACAAATTCAACATCTGCCCGTGCATATGTCGGTAAAACATATTTTTTATCCATTTCTTTCGTATTCATTTTTCTACTCTCTTTACTTTTTAGCAATTTTAACTTTATTTTCTTGAAAAACAGCACATTTACCCTCATAAGAGTGTTTTGAAGATGTCAAATTATTAACACCCGGTGTGCCGCTGTATATAAGCAGCGTATCTTCACGTAATCTGTTGTCATTTTTCACTTCCAAAACAACACTGCCGTTTTGTGAGCTTATCTCAATCTCTTCACCGTCCCTGTATCCATGAGAAGGATGTATACAGACATATTTTTCTCTGTGAAACTGAGAATTTAAGCTTGCAGGACTTTTGGGTGTTATCAGATGGAATTCATCCTCAGCCTCACTCTGCTGTGTTTCAAACTCTTCAAGAAAAACAAATTCACCGTCAGTTGTATCAAAGCCGTTTTGATAAGGAACAGCCTCTCTCTTTTCAACCTCAAAGCATCCGTTTATTTTTTTCACACCAAAGTTTTTAAAATATTGCAGATACTCTTGTTCTGTTTTTAATTCTATATTAAATGCTTTACACAAATACGCTGCCAAATCATATTCACTGATGCCGATATCACTCTCAACCTGTTTATTCATCATCATCAGTCCGTTATGTGCATAAGAAGTACGTATATCCTCTTTTTCCAGAAAAGTTTTTGCCGGAATCACCAAATCTGCCATTGCACTTGTTTCATTCTCATACAGGCCGAAATAGACTACATTTTGCGTTTTTTCCAAGGCATTTTTGACTCTTAAACTGTCCGGCATCTGCGCAAGGAGATTCGCTCCTTGAATAAAAACAGTTTCAAATTCATCAAAATCAGTATTGACTTTGGAAACGCATTTGGCTTTTGTCTCAAAAGGAGAGACAATTCCCTCTTTGGAATTTCCAAGGTATGCCACACCGCATCCCTCTTTTCCAAAAAAGCCAAGGGAGACTGCAAAGGCGTCAATACTGCGCATCACATCAGCCCCGTCTCTGTACTTTTGTATCCCGACACCACAGACGATAGCGACCTTTTTATCTATTGTCATATGTAAAATATCGCCAATATCACCCAGTGTCACACCAATATCTTCAAGTGTTGCTTTGATACGTACACCCTGTGTCAGTTCATAATACTCTTCAAATTCACTGGCATATTTTTCAATATACTCTTCATTTAAACTGTCATTAATATATACAAACCGTGCTAAAAGCAATGCAAGATATATATCAGTATGTGGCTTAATCTGTACATGTAAATCAGCCATCTGTGCTATTTTAGTCCTGATGGGGTCTATAACTATAACCGTTTTGTCTTTTATAAGCGGCAAAATATGTGAAGAAGTCGTATGCGGATTTCTTCCCCAAAAAATCACTACATCAGATTTTGCAATCTCGCTCAAAGGCATATTTTTATTACTGCCTCTGCCTGCAATTATTCCAGCTTCTCCTGCTCCGTCACATAAAGTTCCATCCGTAAGAGTAGCCCCTAATTTAGCAAAAAAATGATCAGTAACCTCCTGCATCAAAGCAAAATTTCCACTGCCTCTGTAATGCAAAATATCACTTTTGAATTCAGATGCAAAAAGTTCTGTAAGTTTTTCAAGTGCTTCTTCCATTGTAATCTCTTTGCCCTTGTATCTCGGCTTTGTGATTCTTTCAAACTTCTCATAATGGTTAATATGAGGACACAAAAATCCATTGGTGTGACCAATTTTAAAAGGTTTCAGTTTTTTTTCATCATAAACTATACCGCAGGCATCATAACAGTCAAGAGGGCAGGCTGTAATTTTACTTTTCATTATTCTCCGCTTTCAATTCAATTTTTACCAACCTGGAAAACACTTTTGGAGAAGCAATAACAATCTGTGCTTTATATTTGGAAATATTCTTTGCATCAGCAATATATGAAATACGTGACACTCTATAAGGTGTCTTTTTTCCATCTATATATATAGCTTTTTTATCAAGTGCCTTCAAATCATCTTCATCGAGATAAATACTCAATAATGCTTTTGAAGTATCTGCAATTTTAGCTAGCGGAGTGGAAAGACCAACAGTTTGACCGGCTTTAACAGACAGTTCATAAAGTATAAAGTCTTTTGCTCTGATCTTTTTATCTTGTATTGTTTTGATTAGTTGTTGCTTTCTCAACTCTAAATCTGCAATATTTGTTTTTAAGTTATTTATCTCTTTTTTTGTTGCAAGATAGGAATTTTCACTACTCAACAGGTCATAAAACTCTTTATCTTTTTCTATACGGGATTTTATCTTTAAATCCTTGATTTTTTTATAATTCTCTCTCTTCTTCTCTACAAGTTGCTGTAAATTCTGTAATATTTTTTCATTTAAGAGTAAAGTGTTTTTTTGATAAACAAGCTTCTTTTCAATAGCTTTTAATTCATCTTCATCAAGTTCAGAATCAATTTTTATAAAAACTTTTGATGAAAGTTTTTTACCAATCATATTGTCATCTGTAAAAAGTACTTTTCCCGAGACATTTGACGCTATTGTTCTTATTTCATACGGTTCTACTTTTGCATAGTATACATTCGAAAACAGAAGTGTAGTTATAAAAAATAATGTTGCTATAATTTTCAAAAAATCTTTCCTGACTAATATTATAGACTTATTTTAGCATTTCATTATTAATATTCAAGCCTAATTCATTTTATTTTCGCTATTATTAATACATATTTAAATTAAAGGTATTATATGTCTGTATTAGACAATGTCGACGCTGCTACAAATCTGGCAAAAAACAACGAGTTGCAACTATTGGTTTTCAGAGTAAGTGAAAAAAAAGATTCTGCATTTTATGCTATAAATATATTTAAAACACGCGAAGTTGTAGAGTCTAAAAATCACTTTTTGACACAAATCCCCTCTTCTCATCCATTGCTTGAGGGTACTATAATTTTGCGTAATTTGCAAATACCTATATTAAATCTTCCTGCCTGGTTGGATGTAAAATTAAGTGAAAATGAAATTTTACACTCTAAAATTTTAATTTGTGATTTTAACGGCATCATTATAGGACTTAGAATTATGTCAGCCTACAGAGTCATCAAAAAGAACTGGAATGATATGCACGCACCTGACAGTTACAGACTCAAGGAAGACGGTGTGGTTATGAATGACACCAGACTCGAAGATGGAAGTCTGTGCCTTATTTTGGATTATGAAAAGCTTCTTGCAGATGTCCTACCGCAGGCACTTGTAAATGTAGACAAAGACATAGAATTTTTACAAGACATAACCATTCCTGACAAACTGAAATACGGAACAGTTCTTATTGCAGAAGATTCTAAAACCGCACAACGACATCTGATACAACTTTTTCAAAAAGCAAATATCAATATCAAACTTTTTGACAATGGTAAAAAACTGATTGATTATATCAATACACTCGGCGAATCCGTAAAAGAGATACC